>DATAIT010000050.1 GCA_036262515.1 Acidimicrobiales bacterium
ATCGGCTGATTCAGCGTCAGCGCGCCGGTGGAGCCCTGGAACACGGCATCGCCGAAGGCGAAGATCCCCCCGTCGGACGCCACCAGCCAGTAGCCGCCTCCCGTCGGGGTGGCTGCCATCCCCACGATGGGCCTGTTGAGCGTGATGGCGCCCGTCGAACCGCGGAACACGGCGTCGCCGAACGAGAAGATGCCGCCGTCGGACGCCACCAGCCAGTAGCCCTCGGCCGACGGGGTCACGGCCACCCCGACTGCGGGACGGGCCAGGTTCCCGCCGACGACTGAGCCCTTGTACGTCCCGTCCGGCGGCGTGGGCGGCACGGCCGCCGCAGGGCGCGCACCGGCAAGGGTGAGGAGGAGGACGGCCGCCGTCGTGCAAAGGGCCGCGGTGGTGGTTCGGATGGATCGGCGCATGAGGCCCCTCAGTCTGCCCGCCGCCATGCGCGTCGGTACACGCGTCGCGGACGACCCACCTCTACACTTCGGGCGTGGTCGTCCTCTGGGTGCTGGTGGGCCTGCTGGTGCTGGTCGGCCTGTACCTCGCCCTCCAGTACAACGGTCTGGTCAGGCTGCGCAACAAGATCGAGAGCGCCTGGGCCCAGATCGACGTCCAGCTCCAGCGGCGGTACGACCTCGTCCCGAACCTGGTGGAGACGGTGAAGGGCTACGCCGCTCACGAGAAGCAGGTCCTCGAGAACGTCACCGCCGCCCGGGCCGCCGCCGTGAACGCCCAGGGCGTGGCCGAGCAGGCCAAGGCGGAGACGGGTTTCACCGCTGCGCTCCGGTCGCTCTTCGCCGTGTCCGAGGCGTATCCGGACCTGAAGGCGAACCAGAACTTCCTCGCCCTCCAGGAGGAGCTGAGCGGCACCGAGGGTCGCATCGCCTACGCCAGGCAGTTCTACAACGACGTGGTGCAGGGCTACAACAACAAGGTCCAGGCCTTCCCGAGCAACCTCGTCGCCGGCATCTTCCGCTTCACCGAGCGCGAGTACTTCGAGGCCGACGACGCCTCGCGCCCGCCGGTGAAGGTGCAGTTCTGACGGCTGACGCGCCGCCTTGTACGACCAGGTAGCAACCAACAAGCGTCGGTCCGCGATCCTCGTGGTCGCCTTCGTGGCCGTCGTGTTCGCCGCCGCCTGGGCGTTCACCCTGCTCATCGGCGGCGGCGTCATCGGCCTGGTCGTCGCCCTCGTCATCGCGGGAGGTGTCGCCTTCGCCTCGTACTGGAAGTCCGATGCGGTGGCGCTGGCCATGAGTCACGCCCGCCCGGCCGATCCCACCACCTACGCCCGTCTGCACAACCTGGTGGAGGGCCTGTGCATCGCCGCCGGGTTGCCTAAACCGCGCGTGTACGTCGTCGAGGACGACGCTCCCAACGCCTTCGCCACCGGCCGTGACCCCAGGCACGCGGCCATCGCCGTCACCACCGGCCTGCTCGACAAGCTCAACCGCATCGAGCTGGAGGGCGTGCTCGCCCACGAGCTGAGCCACGTGAAGAACTACGACATCCTTGTGTCGACGTTGGCCGTGACCATGGTGGGTCTGGTCGCCCTGCTCTCGGACTGGGGTCTGCGCTTCCTGTGGTGGGGCGGGCCCCGCCACCGGGACGACCAGAGCTCAGGCGGCGCCGGTCCGGCGGCCGTGATGGCGGTGCTCGGCTTCGCCATGCTCCTGCTGGCGCCCGTTGCCGCCAAGCTCATGCAGTTCGCAGTGAGCCGCCGCCGGGAGACGCTGGCCGACATGACGGGCGTGTCGTTGACCCGCTACCCCCCGGGTCTGGCCGCCGCCCTCGAGAAGCTGCGTGACGACCGCACCGTGGTGCACTCGGGGTCGCGCGCCACCGCCCACCTCTGGATCGAGTCGCCGGTCGCCCGGGAGGACTCGGAAGGCAAGCTGGCCTGGCTCGGCCGGCTCTTCGACACCCACCCACCTCTCGACGAACGGATCCAGGCCCTCCGCGAGCTCTGATCCCCGCCCGCCGGCTCGCTCCGAGAAACGGCGCCGCCAATCGGCCCCCCGGATTTCGGGACCGGTCCTAGACTCTGGTCGATGGCCGCCCCGAACGACTCCGCACCCCGCACCGGCACGTCTCGCGTGAAGCGGGGCCTGGCCGAGATGCTCCGAGGCGGCGTGATCATGGACGTGGTCGACGCCGAGCAGGCGAAGATCGCCGAGGACGCCGGCGCAGTGGCGGTCATGGCCCTCGAGCGGGTGCCGGCCGACATCCGCCGCGACGGCGGCGTGGCCCGCATGAGCGACCCGTCGATGATCGAGGGGATCATGGCCGCGGTCACCATCCCCGTGATGGCCAAGGCGCGCATCGGCCACCTGGCCGAGGCCCAGGTGCTCGAAGCGCTGGGCGTCGACTTCATCGACGAGAGCGAGGTGCTGACCCCGGCCGACCAGGCCCACCACATCGACAAGTGGCCGTTCACCGTCCCGTTCGTGTGCGGGGCCACCAACCTGGGCGAGGCGCTCCGGCGCATCGCCGAAGGGGCGGCCATGATCCGCTCGAAGGGCGAGGCCGGCACCGGCGACGTGCAGGAGGCAGTGCGGCACCTGCGCTCCATCCGGGGCGATCTGGCCAGGCTCGGCTCCGCCGACTCGGCCGAGCTCTACGGGTGGGCCAAGGACCTCCGGGCGCCGGTGGAGCTCGTCCAGGAGGCGGCCGGGACCGGCCGGCTTCCCGTGCCGTTGTTCTGCGCCGGAGGCATCGCCACCCCTGCCGACGCGTCGCTGGTGATGCAGCTCGGGGCCGAGGCTGTGTTCGTGGGGTCGGGCATCTTCAAGTCGTCGGACCCGGCTCGCATGGCGGCCGCCGTCGTCGAGGCGACCACGCATTTCCGCGATCCCGCCATCGTGGCCAAGGTGAGCCGTGGGCTCGGAGCGGCGATGCGCGGCCTCGACGCCGCCACGGTCGACGTCAAGCTGGCCGACCGGGGCTGGTGACCGGATGACCCTCAGGCGGCCCCCAGGTGAAGGTCGGTGTGCTCGCCCTGCAGGGCGACGTCGCCGAGCACGCGTCCGCCCTCGCTGACTGCGGCGCCCACGTCGTCGAGGTCCGCTCTCCCGGCCACCTGGCCGGTCTCGACGGTCTGGTGGTGCCCGGGGGCGAGTCGACTACCATCTCCAAGCTGCTGGATGGGGCCGGGCTGTTCGAGCCGCTGGCCGAGCGCCTGTCGGAGGGCATGCCGGCCTTCGGGACGTGCGCCGGGATGATCCTCCTGGCCGCCGAGGTGGTCGACGGGCGGCCCGACCAGCGCAGCTTCGGGGCAATCGACGTCGCCGTGCGCCGCAACGCCTTCGGCCGCCAGGTGCAGTCCTTCGAGACGAGCCTCGACGTCGGCGGCGTCGGCGGGGGGCCCTTCGACGCCGTGTTCATCCGGGCGCCGGCCGTGGTGCGCGTGGGCCCGGCGGTCGAGGTGCTGGCCGCCGTCGACGGTCATCCCGTGGTCTGCCGTCAGGGCCCGGTGCTCGTCGCCGCCTTCCATCCGGAGCTGTCGGAGGACACTCGTCTCCACCGGCTGTTCCTCGACACCTGCGAGGGGATCTAGATGTCCGGACACTCGAAGTGGGCAACGATCAAGCACAAGAAGGGCGCCCAGGACAAGGCCCGCGGCAAGCTGTTCGCCAAGCTGATCCGCCAGGTCGAGGTGGCAGCCCGCGAGGGGGGAGGCGACGTCACGGCCAACGCCTCCCTGCGCACGATGGTGCAAAAGGCGCGTGACGCATCGGTCCCCATGGACACGATCGACCGGGCCGTCAAGCGGGGAACCGGCGAGTTGGAGGGCGTCCGGTACGAGCCCATCTCTTACGAGGGGTACGCACCCGGCGGGGTGGCGCTGATCGTGGAGTGCCTGTCCGACAACCGCAACCGCACGGGGTCGGAGATCCGCAGCTCGTTCACCCGCAACGGGGGATCGATGGCCGAGCCGGGTGCGGTCTCCTGGCAGTTCGTGCGCCAGGGCGTGCTCGCCGTGCCCAAGTCGGCGGGTGACGAGGACGAGATCATGCTCGTCGCCCTGGAGGCCGGTGCCGACGACCTGTCCGATCTGGGCGATCTGTGGCAGGTCACCTGCCCCCCGAACGAGCTGGCCAACGTGCGCACGGCTCTCGAGGACGCCGGCATCACGGTGGACAGCTCCGACCTCACGCTCAACCCCACGACGGTGGTCCCCATCGAGGACGAAGCCGAGGCCCGCCGGATCCTGCGGCTCATCGACCTGCTCGAGGAGCACGACGACGTGCAGGCGGTCTACGCCAACTTCGACATCCCCGACCGCATCATCGAGCTGGTCGAGGCGTAGCCGGGCACCAGGTCCGCCGCCGCCCTCGAGGCCGTCGCCGTCATGGCCCACTCCCGCCTCGTGGCCTGCCTGCTCACCGAGCCCGACGGTCGGTACGACCGCCTCGTCGCCGGTCCGGGGGCGCTACTGGGCCGGCACGTCGACGTGTGGGACCGTCCCGGCGCCGCCGGTACCACCGTGTGCGAACCCGGCGGCGCAACAATCCGGGGACGGCGGCGGCGACGCGCTGGACGTCGCTCGCCATCATGGGGTCCGCCGGCATCCGGCGCCGCGTGCTCGTCGCCCACAAGGGCCGCCTGCGGTTCGACGCCCAGGACCTGATCGACGCCCTCGGTGCCGAGCTCACCCTTGCCTCGGACCGGGTGGAGCTCTCCCAGAACCTCCACCGCCAGGAGGTCGAAGCCCGCTTCCGCTCGCTGATCCAGAACGCGTCCGACGTCATCCTGGTGGCCCAGGCGAACGGCTCCCTCCGCGCCGAGACCCCGTCGCTGCACGCCGTGCTCGGGCACTCCGTGGAAGCGGTGGAGAGCCTCCGGCTGGAGGGCCTCGTCCACCCCCTCGACGCACCCCGGGCGGTGGCGCAGATCGACGCCCTGCTGGCGGGGGTGCGCACCGGCCCGCTCAGCACGGAGTGGCGGGTGCTCCACGCCGACGGTCGCTGGCTCGCGATGGAGGTGATCGCCAACGATCTCTCCCGCGATCCCAACGTGGCCGGGGTGGTCCTGACCCTGCGCGACGTCTCCGGGCGCAAGGTGCTGGAGGAGGAGCTACGGCACCAGGCGTTCCACGACAGCCTGACCGGACTCGCCAACCGCGTGCGGTTCGACGCCATCGTCGGCGACGCCCTCGCCCGGATGCGCCGCGCCCGCACGACGGTGTCGGTGCTCTTCGTCGACGTCGACGACTTCAAGTTCGTCAACGACACCCTCGGCCATCCGGCCGGCGACGAACTGCTCGTCGAAGGCACCCGAGCGGATCCTCGGGTGCCTTCGAGCCGAGGACACCGCGGCCCGCCTCGGTGGTGACGAGTTCGCCATCTGCATCGAGTCCCACAGCCACAGCCCGTTCGACCTCGCCTCCTTCGCCCAACGGATCCTCGACGAGACACGCCCGCCGTTCGCGGTGGCCGGCACCGAGCTGACCGTCCGGGTGAGCGTCGGCATCGCCACGGCCGGCCCGCGCTGTACTGCCGCGGCCGAGGTCCTCCGGGAGGCCGACATGGCGCTGTACGCGGCGAAGAACGCCGGCAAGAACTGCTACCAGTTCTTCGAGACCGGGCTCCACGAGTCGGCCGTCGCCCGGCTGGAGAAGCGGGCGAGCCTCGAGAACGCCGTCGAGGCCGGCGAGCTCCGCGTCCACTACCAGCCCATCGTGCGCCTGTCGGACACCACCATGGTCGGCGTCGAAGCCCTCGTGCGGTGGGAGCATCCCACGCTCGGGCTCGTGCCGCCCCAGGACTTCGTGCCCCTGGCCGAGGAGTCCGGCCTCGTGGTCCCGATGGGGAGCTGGGTGCTCGACCAGGCCTGCAAGGACCTGGCCAGGTGGCAGCGGCGGCTCCCGGCGCCGAACCCCCCGATGCGGGTCTCGGTGAACGTCGCCGCCCGCCAGCTCCAGTCGGCTGCGTTCGTCGACGTCGTCGACGAGGCCCTCGCCCGCCACGGCGTCCCCGCCTCCTCCCTCACGCTCGAGATCACCGAGAGCGCCCTGGTGAACGACTCCGATGCCATCCTCGAGCGCCTGGCCGCGCTTCACGAGCGCGGCGTCGTCCTGGCCCTCGACGACTTCGGGACGGGCTACTCGTCGCTGAGCTACCTGCACCGCTTCCCGATCGACGTCCTCAAGATCGACCGGTCGTTCGTCAGCGGCGTGGACACCACCACCGACCGGAGCATGATCCTCGACGCCATCGTGTCGCTGGCCCGCAGCCTCGACCTGGGCATCGTCGCCGAGGGCATCGAGCACGAGACCCAGGCGGCGCGGCTCGAGCAACTGGGCTGCGACCTCGGCCAGGGATTCCTCTACAGCCGGCCGGTGCCAGCCGCCGGCATCGACGGCATCATCGGTCGGGGCTCGCACCCGGCCTCGTTGGCCGGCGCCGCCACGGCGTGAGCTGCTGACCGAGCGGCCTATGCCGGCATGGTCATCGCCACCGGCACCGGTGTGCGGCCGGCCGCTTCGGCGAAACGGCGGCGCACCCTGGTGGCGTAGATGATGGCGAGCGGGAACCCGACGAGGAACGGTGCGGCGACGGCCTGGGCGGTCACCCACGTCGTGCGCCGGTGCTCGACCGCAGCCCACTGCGAGGCGGGGCGGAGCGAGGCGTCGGTGGCGCCCCAGAGCGGGGCACCGACGAGCAGGAGGATCAGCAGCGTGCTGCCGACGGCCACGTTGCCGAAGTCGAGCAGCTTGAGGGCCGATGCGAGCAGGACCGTCACGAGCACGGGTCGGATGACGGCATCGGGTGCCCGAGACGACACCTTGGCGCCGAAGTACACGCCCGGGAGGCTGCCCACGAGCAGCGACCCCGTGAGGCCGAGGTCGATGTGGCCGAAGAGGGCGTGACTGAGCGTCGCCGCGCACACGAGCGGGATCGCCTGCACCAGGTCGGTCCCGACCAGCTCCCGGGCGGAGAGCCGTGGGTACAACAGCAGGAGCATGACGATCATCAATGATCCCGAGCCGACCGAGGTCATCCCGACGATGAACCCGCCGGCCATGCCGATGAAGAGCGTCGCTACCCGCTTGAGTTGCATCGGCGGCCCCTCGACCACGCCGCTCGCCGGCGACGCCATCGCCCTCGCCTTGGCGCGGGCGCCGAGCAGGGCCCGGGCGATCATGGCCACCGCGGCGACGATCAGGGCCCAACCGAGCAGGCTCTTCATACGGCGGGCGACGTCCTCGCCGGTGCCCAGGTGGTTGAGCACGAACACGCCGGCCGACGCGGCCGGGACCGAGCCGAGAGCCAACCAGCGGGTGAGGGGCCAGTTCACCGTTCCCTTGCGAAAGTGGACCGCGGCGCCGACCGGCTTCATGATGAGCGACGTGAGCAGATCGCTCGAGACGGCCGTTCCCGGGTTGATGCCGAACAGCAGGACGAGGATCGGCGTCATCAGTGCGCCGCCGCCCACGCCGGTGAGTCCCACGGTGAAGCCGAAGAACAGGCCGGCCACGGCCTTCATGACGTCCAGATGCAGGCTTCCGCCCCCGTTTCCAACAAAACTGATCGTTTCGGTGGTGAATACACCATACCAAGTCCGCGAGCAGTGTTCGACAGGATCCTCGCCCGGGCTCGGCACCGGGCTGTCCGGTCCGGGGCGCCGCCATGGCACGGCGCCCGCCGCCGGCCGCCGGCCTGGCGGAGCGGGGCGTTGAGCACGCCGGCGGTGGGTGACCCTGCCCCCGACTTCACGCTCCCGGGCACCCCGGGCGGCCGGCCGTACCGGCTCTCGGACCTCCGCGGACACGTCGTCGTCCTCGTCTTCTACCCGGGCGACGACACCGTCGTGTGCACCACCCAGCTGGTCAGCTACAGCACCGACCTGGCCCGGTTCTCCGATCTCGGCGCCGAGGTCCTCGCCATCAGCCCACAGGATGTGGCCAGCCACGAGGCGTTCGCCGCCCGCCACCACCTCGGTTTCCCCCTGCTGGCCGACACGGCGAAGGCGGTGGGTCGGGCCTACGGGCTCGTGGGCCCGTTGGGCTTCTACAAGCGGTCCGTGTTCGTGGTCGACGGCTCAGGAGTGGTCCGCTACGCCCATCGCTCGAGCCACGGGCTCACGTACCGCCCGACCGACGAGCTCGTGGCCGCCGTCCGTGAGGCAGCCGTGCCCTCGATCGGTTGATCTCGTCCACACGGGGGTCCACCCCTCGGCGGTGAGGTTCGGCTACCCTCGAACGAGTGTTCGCACTGGGCATCGATCCGGGCGTGTCGCGCTGCGGCTACGGCGTCGTCGGGCGAGACGCGTCGGGGTACCGGGCGGTGGCCGCGGGGGTCATCACGACACCCGCCGCCGACCCGCTGCCGGGCCGCCTGGCCACGCTGCTGGCCGAGTTGACCGACCTCATCGCCCAGCACCGGCCGCACGTGGTGGTCGTCGAGCGGGTGTTCTTCCAGACCAACGTTCGCACCGCCATGTCGGTCGGCCAGGCCAGCGGCCTGGCCCTCGCCGCCGCCGCCACGGCCGGCTGCGAGATCGCCCAGTACACGGCCAACGAGGTCAAGGCGTCGGTCGCCGGGTACGGGGCGGCCACCAAGGAACAGGTCCAGCGCATGGTGCAGTCCCTCCTGTCCCTCGCCGAGGTGCCCAAGCCGCCCGACGCCGCCGACGCGCTGGCCCTCGCCCTGTGCCACCTGGCCGTGGCACCCCGCCTGGCCCGCATCGCAGGCGCCGAGGCCGAGGCCGCACGATGATCGGGTCCCTGCGGGGCATCGTGCTCGATCGGCTGCCCCCGGCCGAGCTCCTCCTCGAGGTCGGCGGCGTCGGGTATCGCGTCACGGTCACCCCCGCCGCCTTGGCCGCCGGCACGCCCGGCCAGCCGCTCTTCGTCCATGTCCACACCCATGTGCGGGAGGACGCCATCGTCCTGTACGGCTTCCCGACCGCCGACGAGCGCCGGTGCTTCGAGGCCCTCCTTGGAGCCCACGGGGTCGGCCCCGGGCTGGCCGTCGCCATCCTCTCCGCCCTCACCCCCCATGCGTTGCGCCGGGCCGTCGCCGCCGAGGACGCCGACGCCCTCACCGCCGTGCCCGGGGTCGGCCGGAAGACGGCGGCGCGCCTGCTGCTCGAGCTCGAGTCCCGCCTCGATCTCCCGGTCGACGGGGCGCCGGCCCCCGGCACCGTCACCGGCGATGCCCATGCCGAGGTCCGGGCCGCCCTGGCCGGCCTGGGCTACGGGCCCGACGAGGTCCGCTCGGCTCTCCGGGCCCTTCCCGAGGCCGGCAGCGTGGAGGAGCTGCTCACGTCGGCCCTCCGCCAGATGGCGGGTGCGCGGTGACCCGCTCGGCGCCCTGCGGGCGGGTTGCCACCCGTCGGTGCGGTTCGGGGGTGCGCCGGTGACCCGTGAGGAGGTGCTGGCCGCGGTGGCGACCGATCCCGTGGAGGCGGCCGAGGAGGCCACCCTGCGGCCCCGGCGCCTCTCCGAGTTCGTCGGCCAGACCCAGCTCAAGGAGCACCTCGAGATCGTGCTGGAGGCGGCCAGGCGCCGGGGCCAGTCCGTCGACCATCTGCTGTTCGCCGGACCGCCGGGCCTGGGCAAGACGTCGCTGTCCGGCATCGTGGCCGCCGAGATGGGCGTGGGCCTGCGGATCACGTCGGGGCCCGCCCTCGTCCGGGCGGGCGACCTGGCCGCCCTCCTCACCGACCTGCACGACGGCGACGTGCTGTTCATCGACGAGATCCACCGCCTCGGCCGCCAGGTCGAGGAGGTGCTGTACCCGGCCATGGAGGACTTCCAGCTCGACATCGTGCTCGGCAAGGGGCCGGCCGCCCGCTCCATCCGCCTCGACCTCCCCCGTTTCACCCTGGTGGGCGCCACCACCCGCACGGGGCTGCTCACCGGGCCCCTGCGCGACCGCTTCGGCCTGGTGGCCCGCCTCGACCACTACCCGGTTGCCGATCTGGTGGAGATCGTCGAGCGGGCCGCCCGCATCCTCGGCGTGCCGCTCGAGGACGGCGGCGCCTCCGAGGTCGCCCGCCGGTCACGCGGCACCCCCCGCATCGCCAACCGGCTGCTGAAGCGCGTGCGGGACTTCGCCGAGGTGCGCGGCGACGGGGTGGTCACGCAGGCGGCGGCCGCTGCCGGCCTGGCCCTGTTCGGTGTCGACGACCTCGGTCTCGACAAGGTCGACCGGGCCGTGCTCGGCGCCCTCTGCTCGCGCTTCGGTGGCGGCCCGGTGGGCCTCTCCACCCTCGCCGTCAGCATCGGGGAGGAGACCGAGACGCTGGAGGACGTGTACGAGCCGTTCCTCCTCCAGCTCGGCATGCTCAAGCGCACGCCTCGCGGTCGCGTCGCCATGCCCGCCGCGTGGCGCCACCTGGGGCTTGCCGCCCCCCAGTCCGCCGCCGTCCTCTTCGACGACCAGTAGCCCCGCCCGCCCCCGCCCAGCCGCCTTCTGGGTGGCTGGCGGGGTGCCCGTACGCTGCCGCCGTGTTGCGTCCTGAAAGCTGGACCAGACCAGCGGGTGCAAGTCCCGTCCGGGTAAGCGTCGGAGCGCCCGGTAGCAGGCCCCGGTTCGTCGCCGAGAGGCGGCGGGCTGAGCGGGGTGTCAAGAGCCTCTTTGGAGGGA
>DATAIT010000051.1 GCA_036262515.1 Acidimicrobiales bacterium
TAGTTCTTGGCCGACAGGCCGAGCTTGGGCTTGATCGTGCAGCCCAGCAGCGGGCGCCCGTACTTGCCGAGGCGGTCGCGCTCCATCTGGATCCCGTTGGGGGGGCCGCCGCAGGTCTTCACGTACGCGATCGGGAAGCGAATGTCCTCGAGGCGCAGGCTGCGGATCGCCTTGAAGCCGAAGACGTTGCCCACGAGCGACGTCAGGACGTTGACGACCGAGCCCTCCTCGAACAGGTCGATCGGGTAGGCCACGAAGGCGAAGAAGGCGCCCTCGGTGCTCTCCTTGATCGGGTCGATCCGGTAGGCCCGACCCTTGTAGTACTCGAGATCGGTGAGGAAGTCGGTCCACACCGTGGTCCAGGTGCCGGTGGACGACTCGGCGGCCACCGCCGCGGCCGCCTCCTCGCGCGGCACGCCCTCCTGCGGAACCACCTTGAAGACGGCCAGGAGGTCGGTGTCCAACGGCACGTAATCCGGGGTCCAGTAGGTGTCGGCGTACTTCTTCACCCCGGCCTGGTAGCCGCCACTGCCGTTGCTCTGTGCCACGCGGTTCTCCTCGGCTGAAGCCCGATCTGGGGCCCGGTTCCCGGACTCCGACGACGGGTCGGACACTTGTGCTGGATAGCTTCCTCTGACCCTACGCTCGTGTGGTCGCAGAGTAAAGTGATTACTTCCTTATGTATCATCAGTTTACCATTATGAACGATGGCCGCCGACATTGACGCTGGTCAGCGGGCCTGGCACTGCCGGCACTGAACATTCGTCTGCGTGGAACGGGGTGCCCGGGGGCCTGCGTCGCTTCAGGGCCCCGAATTCCACCGCTCGGCTAAGGAAAAGATTAGGTTTCAGAACCTCATGGCTATGACGCTGACCCAACTCCGCACCTTCCTGACGGTGGCCGACGCCGGGTCGGTCCGGGTCGCCGCCGAATCGCTCTTCGTCTCGCAGCCGGCCGTCTCGGGGGCGATCGCCAGCCTCGAGCGTGAGCTGGGGGTGGCGCTCGTCGCCCGCCAGGGCCGCGGCCTCCGCCTCACCGCAGCCGGAACCGGCTTCGCCGACGACGTGCGCACCAGCCTCGGCCTCCTCGACTACGCCTCCCGCCGCGCCCGCAGCGTGGAAGACCCGGCACGGGGCACGGTACGGCTCGTCGCCGTGGCCACCGCCACGGAGCGGTTGCTCCTGCCCGTCGTCGCCCGATTCCGTCAAGAGAACCCCGAGGCCGGTGTCACCATCCAGGTCGGGAACCGGACGACGGTGTGGGAGACTCTGCGCCACCACAAGGCCGACCTCGTCGTGGCCGGGCGGCCACCGGTCGCCGTGCCGGCGGAAACCCTGGCCCGCGGCGAGAACCGGCTCGTCGTCATCGGCCCCGCCGCGGCGACGCCGCGGGCGCACGGGAGCGACGCGCTGCACGACCCGGGTAGGGAGACCTGGCTGCTGCGCGAACAGGGGTCGGGGACGCGCGCGGCCGCCGATGCCTTGCTCGCCGAACTGGACATCAACCCGCCCACGATGATCCTCGGATCCAACGCCGCCATCGAGCGAGGCGTCGAGCTGGGACTCGGCGTGGGCCTCATCTCCCTCGACGCGGCCGCCGAAGGCATCGCCCAGGGGGCCGTCAGCGTACGGGCCTGCCCCGGCACCCCCATGATCCGGCCCTGGCACCTCGTCTGCTACGCAGGGGAGCCGCTCGGCCCGACCGCCCTCGCACTGGTGAAGTCGATGGTGGGGCCCAGCGGCGGCCTGAAGGCGACGGCCGAGGGAAGGCGTATCCTCCGGAGCTGAGGGCCTTCCTCCATCGCCGGCCGTCCTGGCAGCGCCGCAACCGACCGTGCGACGAGCTGGTCGACCGGGACCTCGTCAGGGTCGGACCGTCCATGTATCCCGCTGCGCCGTCAGCGCAGCACGCCGCGGGCCGGCTCGTCAGCGGAAGCAGGCGGGCCGGGATCGTCCGCCGGCACGCGTGGGACACGGGCCGCGGTTCGCCAGGCCCGGCCGGTTCCCGACGCCGAGCACGGATGGTGGCTGTAGGAGGCACTCACGGGCAGCGCGAGCGGCGACGTCCACCTGGGCCACAAGCGCCTTCGCAGCAGGCAGGAACGCCCTCCCGGCCTGGGAGAGAGAAACCCGATGCGTGGTCCGATCGAGGAGGACCACCTCGAGCTCTCGTTCTAGCGACCGGACCAGCCGGCTCACCGCCGGCTGGCCGATCCGCAGCTTCGAGGCGGCGCGGCTGAAGCTCAGCTCCTCCGCTACTGCGACGAACGCCTCGACATGGCGCAACTCCACGATTCCGCCCGCCCCTTCCGTGGTGCCGTCAGTCCGAGACCGTGGTGACGAGGCCCTTGCGGCGACGAACGTGGGCGGCGAAGAAGCTGGCGAACACCGTCACGAGCCCGACGCCGAGCAAGACCACGCCGACCGAGAAGCTGGACCCGCGACGGCTCGAGCTGGTGCCGTCGGCGTCGACCAGCCCCATCGCCTCCGTCACCGTCGACTCCTCGGACGGGGCGCCAACCACTGCGGGCGCCCCGGTCTCCGGCGTCGGCGCCAACGATGGCCCTTCCGCCGGAGCCAGCGCCGACGGGGCCGAAGCCGCCGCGCTGGGGGCCGGCGCGGCACCGGTCGCGGCCGCCGGCGAACCTGCGGGCCGCTTCGCCTGCGGCGCTCGTGTGGGCGAGGTCCTGGTGGCCGACGGACCAGGCGCAGTTGCGGCGGCCGGTAAAGCTACGGCCGAAGCGGTGCTACCTGAGGATGTCGTTCCGGAGTTGGCCGGGCTGGCTGCGGCCGGCTGCACCGGCGCCGGGGCCGCACTCGACGTGCTGCTCGGCGACGACGGGGCGGTCGGTCCCGCCCCAGCGGTCGACTCGGGCGTCTGGATTTGCGTCGACGGTTCCGGCGAGGGACCGGTGGGCGACGTGCCGCCCGACGGTGGTGGCACGGTTGTCGGCGTCGTGACCCTGTACGTCACCGACGCCGAGCCGACGACCTCGCCGTCGGGCTGGCGCATCACGGCGTTGATGTAATACAGACCGGGCGCGACGTCGGGGATCCTCACCCGGGCCGAGAAGCTCGGCCCGGCGACGCTGGCCAACGGCGTGAGCGAGTTCCACACCACCTGGACGGGCCCGCTGCTGTCGTCGGCAAGAATGTACTCCGCTCCGTAGAGGGTGACCTCGCTCCCGGACGGTCCCGACGCAGTGGTCGGGCCGTTCGCGGCCTCGGGCTCCCTGGGCGCCGGATAACTCAACCTGGCGTTGGGCGAGCAGGCCAACGCGGCGCCTCGGGCTCCGGCGGGCCGACGTCGACCTCCTGCATGGCGAGATCCGAGTGACCGCGCAAGCGCAGGAGATCGCCGGCTCCGGCCGCGTCGTCCTCGCTCCGAAGAGCGACGCCGGTCGGCGCGTCGTCGCCATCCCTGCCGTGGTGGTCGACGCCCTCGACGCCCATCTGTCGACGTTCACACCACCTGATCCCGACGGGCCCGTGTTCACCAGCCCGGCGGGCGGGCCGCTTCGCCGGGCGACACTTTCCGCGGCGTGGCGGAGCGCTGTTCGACGTGCCGGAGCGCCCGACGGGTTGCGTCTCCACGATCGTCGACACCACGCAGCCACCCTGACGGCCCGGATGCCGGGAGTGACCACCAAGGAGCTCATGGCTCGAATCGGCCACGCGTCCCCTCGAGCCGCGCTCATCTACCAGCACGCCACGGCCGAGCGGGACCGGGCCATCGCTGCATTACTCGACGCTGAGGTTGCGGCGACTGTCAGGTCTACGAAGGCTCCGGTCGCCGACCTCCACGGAGCCGGCCACGCGACCGGTGGGACTCCGGAACCTTGAGCGCCGGCAGTATCCTTGGAACATGGCAAACGAGGTGATCCACACCACCCTTGAGGAGTTCGAGAGGGGCCTCGTCGGCCCCCCGACCCCCGACGACGTGTCGATC
>DATAIT010000052.1 GCA_036262515.1 Acidimicrobiales bacterium
GCCATCGACACCGACCTGGTGCGCGCCGCCCTCGACGTGGTGCGCGCCGAGGGCGGAGGCCGCATCACCTTGTGGGTTCCCAAGCCGGACGAGGGCCGGGACCGCGTGGCCACGGCGGCCGGCCTGCGCCGGGCCCGAGACCTGTGCCAGATGCGCCGCCCGCTGCCTGTGGGGCTGCCGTTCGAGCTGGCCACCCGTCCCTTCGAGCCCGGCCACGACGAGGCGGCGTGGCTCGAGGTCAACAACCGGGCCTTCGCCGCCCATCCGGAGCAGGGCGGGTGGGATATCGAGACGCTCAAGCGTCGCGAGGCCGAGCCGTGGTTCGACCCGGACGGCTTCCTCCTCCACGAGCGCGACGGGCGCCTCGCCGGCTTCTGCTGGACCAAGGTGCACACCGACGCCTCTCCCGCCCTCGGCGAGATCTACGTCGTCGCCGTCGACCCCCGGCTCCAGGGACAGGGGCTCGGCCGCCTCCTGGTGCTGGCCGGTCTCCACTCCCTGGCCCGGGCGGGGCTCACCACGGCGATGCTGTACGTCGACGCGTCCAACCACGCCGCGGTGCACCTCTACGAGGACCTCGGGTTCAGCGTCGATCACGTCGACCGGGCGTACGTGGGAGACGTCGAGCCGGCGGGCTGACGCGACTGCCCGGCGATCGCGCCGAGCTACAGGGCGCCGACGCCGACGGCGTTGCCGACTGCGAAGGTGACGGCCGAGGCGGCGGCGGCAATGGCCAGCTGGCGGAACGCGGATCGGACTGCGGAGCGACCCGTGAAGGCCGACAGGGCGATGCCGATTGCCACCGCGGCCAGGGCTCCGACGACCACCGACGCGGCGGCGGCGCCCGTCCCCTGGCCCACGAACCACGGCAGCAGGGGCAGGACGGCTCCGAAGGCGAAGGCGAGGAACGACGACAGCGCCGCGCTGGTGGGCGAACCCAGCTCGTTGGGATCGATCCCGAGCTCTTCACGGGCATGGGTCTCGAGGGCCAGCTCGGGGTCGCGCATCATCTCGGTGGCCAGCTCGTCGGCGGTGTGCGGGGCGACCCCCCGCTCGCGGTAGATCGCAGCCAGCTCCCGGCGCTCGTTCTCGGGCCGCCGGCTGATCTCGATCCTCTCCAGCTCGAGCTCCCGCTCGAGCAGCTCGGCCTGGGCCTTCATCGAGACGTACTCGCCGGCGGCCATGGAGAAGGCCCCGCCCACCAGCCCGGCCAGGCCGGCGAGGCGCACGACGCCGGGGGCCGGATCGGCACCGGCCACGCCGAGAATCAACGACACGTTGGAGACCAGGCCGTCGCTGATGCCGAAGACGGCGGCGCGGGCGGCCCCGCCCTGGACCTTGCGATGGTGATGCTCGGGAGCGGCCTCGCCGGCGCCTCCCGGGCCGGCGTGCCACTCCACCGTCGGCGCGGGCGGGTGCGTGGGGCTGCGCTCCATGGCCCCCTAGCCTACGGTGCGTGGCCCGCTACGACCTCACGCCGGAGGACGTGGCGGCACTGCTCGCAGGCGAGCCTGCGTACCGCTCCCGTCAGGTGTGGGAGGGGCTGTACCGCCAGGGCGTCGGCCCCGAGCAGCTCACCACGCTGCCCCGCCCGCTCCGGGATCGCCTGGCCGGGGAGCCGGCCCTCGCCGCCTCATTGCGGCCCGACGCCGAGGTCGTCGACGACGGCGGCGCCACGGTGAAGTGGCGGTGGGCCCTGCACGACGGGCGCATGGTGGAGACCGTCCTGATGCACTACCCCGGCCGCACGACGGCGTGCGTGTCGAGCCAGGCCGGGTGCGCCATGGCGTGTGCCTTCTGTGCGACCGGACAGGCCGGCTTCGACCGCAACCTCACCACCGGCGAGATCGTCGAGCAGGTGGTCCGGGCGGTCGCCGAGGCCCGCCGGAACGCCCGGCGCCTGTCCAACGTGGTCTTCATGGGGATGGGCGAGCCGCTGGCCAACTACGAGCGCGTGTGGGCGGCCGTGGAGCGCTTGCACGCCGATCTCGGGCTCTCGGCGCGGCATCTGACCATCTCCACCATCGGCATCGTGCCGGGCATCCGCAGACTGGCCGCTGCTCCCGTGCCGGTCAACCTCGCCGTGTCGCTGCACGCGGCCGACGACCGGCTGCGCGACCAGCTGGTTCCGGTGAACCGCCGCTACCCCCTCGGCGCCCTGCTCGAGGCGTGCCGCGAGTGGATCGACGCCAAGGGGCGGCGCCTGTCGTTCGAGTGGGCGCTCATCGACGGCGTGAACGACCGGCCGTCCGACGCCGCCCGTCTGGCCGATCTGGCCCGCAGCGTCCGAGCCCATGTCAACCTCATCCCACTGAACCCCACGCCGGGGTACCTCACCCGGGGAACACCGCCGGCGGGGGTGCGGGGGTTCGCCGAGCTGCTCACGTCGCTCGGGGTCAACGCCACCGTCCGCCGCAACCGCGGCACGGCAATCGACGCCGCCTGCGGGCAACTGGCGGCGCGGGTCGGGGCGCGGCCGGATGGGACAGACTGAGCCGCATGGAGACGCGGCGGTGGATGAACCGAGGGCAACCCCAGACACTGCAGTACGCAGTGTTCCTCCTCTATGCCAACGCCGTGTTCCTCGCCCTGGACCTGCTGAGCAACAGCACCTTCCCGCCGTTGTTCATGCTGGCGGTGGCCGGCCTGGTGGGCGCCGGATACGGCATCGCCAACGAGCAGAAGTGGGGCTACCTCCTGGGCATCCTCATGGCCTTCAGCCCGTTCCTGCTGCGCTGGTACTACCTCGGGCTCCGGTACGTGTTCGCGGCCGGGGTGCTGGGCCTCATGTTCGAGATCGCCCTGGTGGCGCTCATCCTCCATCCCCAGAGCAGGGACTACCAGCGGATCTGGTTCAGGTAGCGCAGGTCCGTATCGGCCGTCAGGTCAGGGCTTGCGGGGGAAGAGCGTGATCGGCGGGAGCAGGGTGCCCGGCGTCGTCGTCCCCGGCGAGCCGGGCGCAGTCGTGGGTGTGGGCAGGAGTCCCCCGGACGGCTGGGTGGTCGGCGGCGCAGCGGTCGGCGACGCCGCCGTGGGGGCGGCCGGCGCCGGGGGCGCGGCCGACTCCCCACCGATGACGGCGTCGGCCCGCAGGTCGGTGAACAGCCCGGCCGCATCAGCGGTCAGGTACACGACCGATGCCCTCCCGGCGGTGCCGATGCGGCCCGGGACGACCACGTTCTTCACGCGGGCCGGGTCGGTGCGCCGCCCGAGAGCGGCGAGCGGGAGCAGCTTGTCGGCCGGGACGTCGATGGCCACCGAGCGCAGCAGCACGTCGGCCCACCTGCGCAGCCCCGGATCGTCCCCGACCTCGGACCGGATCTTGCCCATGGCCGCCTGGATGAGGACCCCCTGGTTGGCCGACCGGCCGAAGTCACCGTTCGGGGTGTCGTGCCGGTTGCGGGAGAAGGCCAGCGCCTGTGCGCCGTTGAACTTGTGCCACCCCTGCTCGAAGAGGGCGCCGGAGAACCGGTCGTTCATCCGCTGGTTGACGAGCACGTTGACGCCACCCAGGTCGTCGACGAGGGCGGAGAGGCCCTGGAAGCCGGTGAGCACGTAGTACTGGATGGGCAGGCCGGTGAGGCGCCGGACCGTGTCCACCATGAGGCTCGGGCCCCCCTGGGCCAGGGCGCTGTTGATCTTGCCCGTCCCATGGCCGGGGATCTCAACGTAGGAGTCGCGGGGGAATCCGACGACGGTGCCCTCGAACGTGCGGGGGTTCATGGCGAGGAGGTGGATGGAGTCGCCGTTGGTGCGGCGGATGTCCTCGCCGGGGCGGGCGTCGGATCCGATGACGAGGACGAACTGGAGGTCGCCCGGAACCGGGACCGTGCTGTTGAAGGCGATGGCCGCGCCGTAGGCGGCGCCGTCGGTGCCGAGGAGGCTGCCCCCTACGGGGCCGGCTCCGCCGCCGGCGCCCGGCACGACGGGCACGGCCGTCGTCGGGGGCGCCTCGACGATGGTCGGCCCCGGAAGGGCCGTGGCCTGCGTGGAAGTCGTCGTTCCGACGACGACACGGGGCGACTCACCGCCGGAGTGGGTGACGAGCGCGGTCAGCGACAGCACCAACAGGACCCCGACTCCCACCGTGATCCGCCTCACCGGGGCCCACTGTAGGACGGACGGTACCGCCCCGACCAGCACCGGGCCGGCGGTCAGAGCGGCGCCAGGGGACGGTCGTGGCGCGCCGCCGCCGCGATCTCCTCCTCCAACGGCCACGGGTTCGGGAGGCAACCGTCGAGCTCGGTGCTCTGCTGCGCCATTAGAGGGGCGGGCTGGCCCGGACGGGGGCACTGGGGCTTCGGGTGGGGCTGTCCGAGCAGGTGGCCGAACTCGTGGTTCACGAGCATCTGCCGGTAGGTGTGGAGGTCCCCGGTCCACTGCGGGGTCGCCTCCCGCCAGCGCTCGGCGTTGAGGGCGACGGTCTCGCTGCGCTGGCAGGAGTACTCGCCATAGGTGTCGTGGGGCAGGCACAGCCGGTCGACCTCGGGCCCCTCGGCCAGGACGACGAGGTATGGGGCGTCGTCGCGACGGACCAGGCGGAACCCGGCCCTCGTCCAGCCACGCGGATCCAAGAGGGTGGCCTCGACCTCGGCCTCGAACCCTTCGGTCGCCGCGTCCTCCACGCGCCGCTCGATGCGGAAGGCCACCTCCACGATGGCCGGCGGCGACGCGACGGCGGTCGCCGCCGTCGTCGTGTGAGCCGCCGTCGGCCCTGCCCGCGCAGGGACGCGGCCCATCGTTGCCGGCGCCGCCGCCGGCGCGCTCGTGGGGGTAGGCGCCGGGACCGGCGACGAGGACGAGGTGGCCGCCGGCCGGGCCGCCGTGGTGGTCTCCGCCGGTCGGCGGTGGGCGGGCGCGGTCGCCTCCCGCCCTCCCTGGTCGCCACAGGCCGCCAGCGCCAGCCCGGCGGCCAGACCCGCCACTGCTGGCCACCGCCCCCGCCTGCGCATGTCCCCACCATGCCCCAACGGGTGGGGTGGCGACGGCAGGCGCCGCCGCGTGCCAGCATGACGGTGTGGGCCAGTCCCTCGTGCGGGACGGGCTCGAGTTGCTCTTCGTGGTCGCCGTCGGCGGCATGGTGTGGTCGGCGGTCCAGCGGCTGCGCGCCGGTCGCATCGAGGTGTACCGCTGCGGGACGTGCGGGCGGCCGGCCTCCCGGGCCTATCCGGACTGCACCCGCTGCGGCGCACCGCTTCCGCGCTGAGGCGCCGGCTACGCCCAGGCTGTCGACCACTCGTAGAGTGGCGCCGTGAAGCGCCACGGACCGAGGCGGCGGACGACGGCGGCCATCGCATGGCCCGCCTGAGCGCCTCCGCCGCCGAACCGCTGCCCCAGGGCGACGCCAAGGTGCAGGCGGTGCGCGAGATGTTCGACGCCATCGCGCCGAGGTACGACCTGGTCAACCGGATCATGACGTTCCGCATGGACGTGGGGTGGCGCCGGGCCACGGTGCGCAGCCTGGGCCTGTCGCCGAGCTCGGTCGTGGTTGACGTGGCCGCCGGCACGGGAGACCTGTGCCGCGAGCTCGAGCACGCCGGCCTGCACGCCGTGGGCGTCGACATGTCCTGGGGGATGCTGGCCCACGCCGCCACCGACGCGCCCCTTGTCCAGGCCGACGCCCTGCGGCTGCCGTTCCCGGACGGGTCCGCCGGGGGCCTCACGTGCGGCTTCGCCCTGCGCAACTTCGTCGACCTCGGCGCCTTCGTGGCCGAGGCAGCACGCGTGCTGCGCGCCGGTGGACGGCTCGGGCTCCTCGAGGTCGCCGCCCCGGCCAACCCGGTGCTGCGGTGGGGCCACGGCGTCTACTTCGGCCACGTCGTCCCCCGGATCGGGGGCCTCCTGTCCGATGCCCCCGCCTATCGCTACCTCCCCCGTTCGGTGGCCTACCTGCCACCCACACCGACCCTGCTGAAGATGATCCGTGACGCCGGCTTCGCCGCCGTGGAACGACGCCTGCTGAGCGGCGGCATCGCCCAGCTCGTCACGGCCACGAGGGCGGGTCGGTGACGCCCGGCGCCCGGTCGGGCTCGGTCGACACGAGCAGCCCGACGCGGCCCGACGTCGAAGTCGCCCGGGCGGCAGGGCTGGTGGCGCGCACGGTCGCCATCCCGGATGACGACGTCGATCTCCTCGACTTCGCCGGGGACGACGGCCTGCTCTTCGAGCGCGAAGGATGCGGCCTGGCCGGACGGGGTGTCGCGCTTCGGGTCGATGCGGCCGCCGCCGACGACGTCCTGGCCGCCATGACGTCCCGCGACGACGTCGGCCGCCCCGGGTGCGGCCCGATCGCTCTGGGCGCCCTCCCGTTCGATCCGGCGTCCGTGGCCACCGTGGTGGTGCCCCGGGAGGTGCTCGGCCGCTCTCCGGACGGCGCGGCCTGGTACACCGTGGTCTCCGCCGAGGGTGACGACCCCGGTCCATCGTGGGTCTCGCGGCACCCTGACGAGGCCGACCGGCCTCGGCCCCCCGACGACTTCCGGCTCACTGCCGCCCGTCCCCACCAGGAGTGGGTCGATGCGATCGCGGCGGCGGTGGACACCATCGCAAGCGGCCGGCTGCGCAAGGTGGTGCTGGCCCGGGAGGTGACCGTCGAGGCCAACCGGCGCATCCATCCGGTGGACGTCCTCGGCCGTCTCCGGGCGCTGTACCCGTCGTGCATGATCTTCTCGGTCGAAGGATTCGTCGGCGCCAGTCCCGAGCTCCTGGTGGGCCGCTTCGGCGATGCCGTTCGCTCCCAGCCGATGGCGGGGACGATCCCGCGCAGCGGCGACCCGACGGTCGACGCCCGGCTGGCCGCCGGGCTGCTGGCGTCCCCCAAGGACCGCGAGGAGCATGCGTTGGTCGTCGAGGAGGTGGCCGCCGGCCTGACGCCGTACTGCGCCTCCCTCGACGTGCCGGCGGCGCCGTCCATCGTCCCGTTGCGCAACGTCTCGCACCTCGGGACCCTTCTCACCGGCGTCGTGGCCGCCGGTGCCCCGTCGGCCATCCGCCTGGCGCGCGCCCTGCACCCCACCCCGGCGGTGGCGGGGACGCCGACGGCCGACGCCGTCGCCTACATCGCCGCCGTCGAGGGCCTCGACCGCGGCCGGTTCGCCGGGCCCGTCGGCTGGGTCGACGCCAACGGCGACGGCGAGTGGGCCGTCGGCGTGCGCTCGGCCGAGCTGGACGGGAATCGGGCCCGGTTGTTCGCCGGCGTCGGCGTGGTGGCCGACTCGGAACCGGAGGCTGAGCTGGCGGAGACCCAGCTCAAGCTCCAAGCCCTTCTGGCCGCCGTCGTCCGGCCGTAGGGCCCCGAGGCCGCGCCCGCCTGCCTGCCGCCCCCGCACGGCCCGCCTCGGTCCCGCCCGCCAGACGCGCGACTGGTCGGCCGATGGGTGCCGCGCCTGCACGCACTGACCGGTGCCGCGTCCGCTCGGACTTCGTGCGCCGGCGGCCGTTGTGCGGCGGTCAGGCGCCCAGCGCGTCGCCCACTGCGCGGTTGAGCTGGGCGTGGAGGGCGGCGTTGGCAGCGCGCCCGGGAGTGCGGGCCACGAAGACGCGAACGCCCTGCGGGCGGCGGGCGGCCGCCGCCGCCACCTCGTCCACGGTCGACACGGCACCGGCCTCGACGCCGTGGGCACGGGCCACCGCCGCCAGGTCGAGGCCGTGGGGAGTGCCGAGCAGCCGCTCGAACCGGGCCTCGCTGAGCGACGTCGCCTGGGGGAGGAAGGAGAAGATGCCGCCCCCGTCGTTGTCGACCACCACGATGGTCGCGTCGACGCCCGTGCCCGTTCCCGGCGGGATCAGCAAACCGTTGCTGTCGTGCAGGAAGGCCAGATCGCCCACCACGGCAACGGTGTGCCCGCCTCCGGCCACCGCCGTGCCGAGGGCGGTGGAGACCACCCCGTCGATCCCGTTGGCCCCCCGGTTGGCGAGCACCCGCAAGGCGGAGCGGGGACGGCCGTACCACTCGACGTCGCGAATCGGCATGGACGACGACACGAACAGCGTTGCTCCGGCCGGAAGGGCGTCGACGACGGACCGGGCGATGCCCGGCTCGGTCAGCCCGGAACCGGCAAGGGTGGCGTCGAGGGCGCCTTGGGCCGCCGCCTCCGCGGCCATCCACTCCCTGGTCCAGTCCTCGGGGCCCGGCGCGGGCCCGGCGCCGGCCACCGCCTCGACCACGGCGGTCGGGTCGGCGGCCACCACCGTGGTGGCCGACCGCCCGGGGTCCAGCCAGGCGTTGTTCGGGTCCACCAGGTACTGCGGCACGTCGAGACCGGCCAGCCACTCCCCCACCACCCGGGACGCCCATGGCGCGCCGAGGCGCAGGACGAGATCGGGGCGGTGCCCATCGGCGAAGGTGGGAACGCGCAGGAGCGCGTCGGCCGCCGCCACCGTGGTGGGGCGTCCGAGCCTGCAGCCCGAGCGGGGGTCCGCCAGCACCGGCCAGCCCACCGCCTCGGCCAGCCGGTGCACCGCATCCGGGTCGCCTGCGCCCGCCCCCGCCACGATGAGGCCCCGGGCTCCGGCGCCGGCCAGCGCGGCTGTCACCTCGGCCGGTGCGGGCACCGACCCCGCGGTCCGTACGTGCCAGGCCGCCCCACCCCGGCGCCCGGCGACCGTCCGGTCGGGTTCGCCCGTCAGCGGCTCACGGAAGGCCAGGTTGAGATGGACGGGACCGGGACCGGCCGGGTTGGCGGTCGCCTCCGCCACGGCGCGGGCGGCAAGCGAGCGCCAGCTGCCGGCGCCGGCGTCGTCCGCCACGCCGGGCGCATGCGCCCACCGCACTGCTCCGGCGAAGAGGTGGTCCTGCTCCACCGTCTGCGGCGCCCCGACGTGGTGCAGGTCGGGCGGGCGGTCGGCGGTGCACGCGATGAGCGGCACTCGGGCCTGATGGGCCTCCACCACCGCAGGGTGCAGCTCGGCCGCCGCCGTCCCGCTCGTGGTGAGGACCAGGGCCGGCCGGCCCGAGGCAAGGCCGAGGCCGAGGGCGAAGAAGGCGGCCGAGCGCTCGTCGAGGACGACGTGCAGCCGCAGGCGCCCGTCGGCGGCCAGGGCGACGGCGAGCGGGGTGGACCGCGATCCGGGGGCGACGACCGCCTCGGTGACGCCGTTGCGCGCCCACTCGTCGACCAGAGTGGCGGCGAAGGCGTCTTGTAGCGTCACCCGCCATGTCCGAGCGCGTGATCCTGGTCCACGGTTTCACCCAGACGGGGGCCTCGTGGGACCCGATCGTCTCGATGCTCCCCTACCGGTACGAGTCCGTCACGCCGGACCTGCCGGGCCACGGCGCCCGGAGCGACGTGCACGTCGGGCTGGACGCGGCGGCCCGGCTGCTCGGCGAGGACGGCGGCTTCGGTACCTACGTGGGGTACTCGCTCGGTGGGCGGGTCGCCCTGCGCCTGGCGCTCGACCGGCCCGACCTGGTGAAGCGGCTGGTGCTGGTGAGCGCCTCCGCCGGCATCGAGGACGACGAGGACCGGGCCGCCCGCCGCCACGCCGACGAGGCGCTGGCCGCCGTGATCGAGGAAGAGGGCGTGGAGCCGTTCCTGGCCGAGTGGTTGGCCCAGCCGCTGTTCGCGACGCTCGCGCCCGAGCGCTGGGGCCTGGACGCACGGCGTCGGAACACTCCCGCCGGCCTGGCCGCCTCGCTGCGCCTCCTCGGGCAGGGATCCATGGAGCCCCTGTGGCGACGCCTGCTCGACCTGCGGATGCCCGTGCTGATCGTGGCCGGGGAGCTCGACGAGCGCTACTGCCTCCAAGCCGTCCACCTCGGCGGCTGGATGGGCGAGGTCGCCAGCCTGGCTCTTGTTCCCGGTGCCGGCCACGCCTGCCACCTCGAGCAGCCCGAACGGTTCGTGAACCTGCTCCTCGCCTTCCTCGGGACGGACGGGCATGGGCACGACGACGGGCACGAGCACTGAGTCTGTCTCCAGGAGCCTCCGTCCGTCGACCTGCGCCCCGGCGTACTCCCCCCCATGGCGGCGGGCGTCCCCTGTTGCACTGGATGTTGTTTCGTGCTATTCCATGAAAATGCTGTTCGTCAAGCGTGGTAAACGAATCGACGCCGAGGCGGAAGCCCTCGAGGTGGGACGCCATCCGGGAGTCGTGGCTCTCGTCGACGTGCTCGACGGCGCTCTTCGCACCGACCTGGTCAAGGGCGCCCGACATGTGACCGAGGCGGGGCCGCTGACGCCCAACGAGGTGGCCGGCGTGGTCGCCTCGGTGGCGGCCACGCTCGCCGATCTGCACGACCGCGGCATCGTCCACGGTGGCCTCGACGCCTCGCACGTCCTTCTGGCCACCGACGGTCGGCCGATCCTCTGCAGCCTCGGCAGGGGTGGCGAGCCAGCCGACGACGTGGGCGCCCTCGGCGAGCTGGCCGGTGCCCTGCTGGCCGCCGGCCGCCCCGAGGAGGAGCCGCCGGCCCGTAGGACCCGGCTCGGCGCCGGCCGCCGCCCGGCGCGCCTCGGGGAGATGCTGGCGCCCTCGGCCCGCCCGGCGCTGGCCGCGCTGATCGCCGAGGCGACGGCGGCCGAACCCGACCGCCGGCCCACGGCCCGCGCCCTGGTCGCCGCCGTCCACGAGCGGGTCCCCACCGCCCGCCTGCCGCGCGCGGCCGATCGGGCGCGCCTGGTCCTGCCACCGCCCCAGACCCGGCGGGCGGGGAGGCCCGCTCGACGGCACCCGCTGCCACCTCCCGCTCGTCGGGCCGGCGGCGACGCGTCCGAGGTGCCGGCAGACCCGGTGAGGCCCGGCGCCCGCGGGCCCGGCCGAGCCTCCGAGAGACGGCGGGGCGCTTCCGTGGCGGCCGCCCTCGGCGGGGGTCTCACCCTGGTCGCCGCCGTCGCCGGCCTTCGCCTGCTCGGCGGCCGGGCGGGCGGCCGGCCCATCACGCTGCCAGCCGCATCGGCCCCGGCCGGGCGGCTGCATGCGGAGGCACAGCGTGACACCGGCGGCCCGGTGGGCGACGGCACCGATCGAGGGCCGGCGGCGGTGCGGGTGTGGCCTCCGGAGCCACCCGACTTCCGTGATGGCGTCCTCACCGTCGCCGGGGCCCGGTACGCGCTGGGCCGGCCCGGCGACCTCGTCGTGCTGGGAGACTGGGGGTGCGCCGGGCGGCGCACCCCCGCCCTGTTGCGGCCCAGTACGGGCCAGGTCTTCGCGTTCGACACCTGGCCAGACGAGGGCCGGGATGCCGTGGCCCGGATGGTGGGCACGGTGCCGGGCGGCAGCGGCCTGCGCGCCATGGACGCCGACGGCGACGGCTGCGACGACATGGAGGTGACCCGGCCGGGCGCAGCGCCGGTCCGCCTGGAGCCGGCCGCGTGACGCCGCCGCGCGCCCGCCGCCGCGCCGCCGGGGCGCCGGCCGGCGGACGGCGACGAGCGGCCGCCGTCGCCCGCATGGTCGCCTGGACGTTGTTGCTCGCCGCCGCCCTGGCGTCGCTGCACCGGACCGGCGGCGCCCTGGCGCCTCCACCCCTTACCGACGCCGGGCGGCTCGGCGGATGGCTCGACGAGCGGCAGCCGGCCGAGGCCGCCATTGCCGTGTTCCGCCTGCTGGCGCTGGCCATGGGCTGGTACCTGCTGGCCGTGACCCTGGCCGGCGCCGCAGCCCGTCTCACACGAGTGGCGCCACTGGTCCGAACCACCGATGCGGTCACGGTGCCGTTCGTGCGCCGGATGGTCAACGGAGCCCTCGGCGTCTCGATCGCAGCTGCCACCGTGACCGGGATGGGCGGCATGGCGGCAGCCGACGACGAGCCGGGCACCGGCCGGCAACCGGCGGCGCCAGAGATCATGCGCCGCCTGCCCGACGCCGGCCCGGGAAGCCCGGCGTCGCCGCCCGGCGCCACCGCCCCGTCTCCGGGCGCCGGCCCCGGGGCAACCCCCGAGGCAACCCCCGAGGTCATGCGCCGCCTGCCCGACGCCGCTCCCCGGAGCGCGCCGCCGCCGCCCGACGCCGCCGCGTCTTCGGGCGCCGCGCCGCCGACGACCGCCCCGGCGCACGCATCCTCCGCCCATTCGCCCGACGCCGACCGACCGAACCCGGCCTCGCCTCCCGACGCCGACCTACGGGCCGCGGCCAGACCGCCTGATGGCGGCGCTGGCGCGGCGGAACCGGCGCGGGACGGGGAAGCCGGTCCCACACCCACGACGGCGGACCCCGGTCCCCCCCCACGCATGCGCCGGCTGCCGGCACCGGCGACCGACCCTGCCGACCCCGTCCCGGCACCGCCGCGGGCGGTGGCGCCGACCCCCGCACCGACGGCGCCGGACGCCGCCGCCCCGCCGTCCGGGCGCACGTGGCCGGTCCGGCCCGGCGACCACTTCTGGTCGATCGCCGAGCGCGTGCTGGCCGAGACGTGGCCCGACGAGCCGACCGACGCCGAGGTGGACCTGTACTGGCGCGCCCTGGTCGCCGCCAACACCGAGCTCCTCCGGGACCGCGACAACCCCGATCTCCTGTTCCCGGGCCAGGTCATCGCCGTCCCGCCGGCCCCGCCGGCACCGAGCGGTACCCGCTGACGCGAACTGCGGACCGGGCGGGGCCGCTACTTGGAGGCCGTGGTGGTGGTGACGGCGGCGGTCGTCGTGGTCGTGGCCGCCCCCCCGTCGCCGCCGGCTCCGGGCGCCGGCTCCTCGCCGCATCCGGTGATGCCCGCCGCCCGCAGCTTCTGGTCGGTGGCGGTGAAGGGATCCACGCCGGTGTCGAAGAGGTTCTTGGCCGCCTCGGGGCTGTTGGTCGCGCCGGCGAGCGTGCGCCGGTCGATCTGGATCTGGTCGAGGGCCGAGTCGTACGCGTCCTCGAGGTCCTTGGGCGGCTCCAGCTTCTTGAAGCCGGCGACCGCCCGGTCGAGCAGGGGGAGGATCTTCGTATAGAAGGTCTGCATCTGATCGGGCGTGAACGAGATGCTGACGGGCAGCGTGTCGGCGAGCTTCTTGACGTCGGCATCGAGCTTGGCGCAGACGGCGTTGCCCTTGGTGGTCAGCTCGGCCGCCGTGAGACGCTTCTCGTCGCCGCCGCAGGCGGCCAGCGACATCCCCCCGGCCAGCAGCGCCAGCCCGAGCCCCACCGCCCGCTTGCCCACCGCTCGCCACCTCCCGAGGATCACCGGCGGGTACGGTAACCCACGGCGTGCCCGGCGATGGTGCACCACCGGCGCGGCGCCCCGGCCCGCTCACCGCAGGCGGAGGGCGACCTCGTTGCCGAGCAGGCGCCCGGCGGGCGTCAGGACCACCCGGTCCCCTCGTCGCTCCACCAGGCCGGCCAGCGTGGCCAGATCCTCCGGCGCGAATGCGTCGGCGGGCACGCCTTCGCGGGTGCGCAGCGCCAGCTGCAACCGCTCCCGCCGGCGTTCCTCGGGCCCGAGCATCTCCCCCGCCGCCTCCACCGAGCGGCCCTGGCGCACGCGCTCGATGTAGCGCTCGGGCGCGCGCACGTTCCACCACCTGCGGCCGTCCTGGTGGGAGTGGGCGGCACAGCCGATCCCCCGGTAGCTGGCCTGCGACCAGTACAGGACGTTGTGCCGGCACTCGTGGCCGGGCCGCGCCCAGTTGGAGATCTCGTAGGAGTGGAGGCCGGCGCGGGACAGGGCCTGGTCGGCGGCCAGGTACTTGGCCGCCTGGTCGTCGCCGTCGGGATGGCGGCGCCGGTCGGAGGCGAGCGGCGTCCCGGGCTCGACGGTCAGCGCGTAGGCGCTCACGTGCGGCGGGCCGAATCCGAGGGCGGCGTCGAGCGTGGCCGCCCAGTCGGCCTCGGACTCGCCTGCGGCGCCGAAGATGAGGTCGACGCTCCACGAGGCGAAGCCCGCGTCGGCCACCATTCGGGCGGCGCGATGGGCGGCGGTGGGATCGTGCGTCCTTCCGAGGGCGGCCAGGACGTGCGGCTGCGTGGACTGGACGCCGAGGGAGATCCGCGTGACACCCGCGGCCCGGTAGGCGGCGAGGAGGTCGGCGCTGAGGTCGTCCGGGTTGCACTCCACCGTCACCTCGGCGCCCGGCGCCAGCGCGACGGCCGTCACCATCGAGACCAGCAGTTCGGCCGGGAGCAGCGACGGCGTGCCCCCTCCGAAGAACAGGCTCGACGCCGGTTGCAGCGCGGCGGCCCCGATCTCGTCGACGCAGGCGCGGGCGTAGTCGCCCATCAGGGCGGCGCGGTCGGCCCAGGTGGCGAAGGCGCAGTAGTCGCACCGCCGGGCGCAGAACGGCACATGCACGTAGACGCCGAACGGCTCCGCCGGCGCAGGCGCCGTCGCCGGGCGGTCAGGCGTCGGCGCGCAGGCTGAGGTCGTCGAGGCGGTGCCGCATCCCGTCGGCCGTGGTGTCGAAGAGGCAGCCGATGGCGCGCAGGTCCTCGGCCCGGATGGTGAGCACGCGCCCGTTGAAGTCCTGGCGCTGGACCTGGATCATGCCCAAATACCGGCGCAGGAGGTCCCGCTCCGGAGCCTGCACCGCCTCCAGCCGCGTGAGATCGATGGTGACGCGACCGCTGCCCTCGGCCCGGACACGGTCCTCGCCGTTCACCGGGGCGGCGAGGGCGCTGCCCACCGACGAGGGACCCATGGCGGTGAGCGCCCCGTTCACGTCCCGCGGCAGGAGCTGGTCGACGGGGACGCTGTAGAACTCGGCGAGGCGCTGGAGACGTGGCACCGATATCGACCGCTCTCCGCGCTCGTAGGCCCCGAGCACGGACGCCTTGAACTCCTGGTCCGAGGCGGCCTCGACCGCTTGCAGCGACAATCGCTTCTGCTTGCGCACGAAGCGCAGGCGCTCGCCCACTCTCCGGGCGTAGCCGCTGGACATCATCTCGTCGCTCAAGCCGGCTCCCCCTCCAATGCCATTGCGAATTGTAACCGTTCCCACGGACGGTCGCAATGAGACTACGGAAGGTGATCCTGGGGTTTCGTTCCCGCGACCGGGCCGACGGTACCGCTGCGCAGACCGCACAGCACGGCGGCAGCGACCACGGCGGCCGTCTCCGCCCGCAGGATGGTCGGCCCGAGGCCGACGGTCGCTAGTCCCGACGCGAGCTCCTCGTCGGTCCAGCCGCCCTCGGGCCCCACCAGCACCGTGGGACGCTCGAGCGACGGGGCGGCCCCGCCCGGCGCCGCGAGCGCTCCGGCCCCCCCGGCACCGGACGCCACGTCTGCGAATCCCCCGACCTCGGCGACCTCGGGCAGGCGGACGCGGCGGCTCTGCATGGCCGCCTGGTGCGCGATCGTGCGCCAGCGCGTCGCCCGTGCCCCTGCCTTGTCGTCGTCCCACCGCACGACCGAGCGGGCGGCGTGGAACGGGATGATGCGGTCGACGCCGATCTCGGTCAGCTTCCGGACGACCCACTCGGGCCGCTCCCCCTTGGTGAGGGCGAAGGCCACGGTCACCGGCGGCGGGCTGGGCGGCTCGAACTCCGGCGGTCCCGACGGCTCGAGCTCGCCGTCCGGCCGCCACGCGCACTCCCGCCACCCGCCGGCACCGTCGCTGACCGTGACCCGCTGGCCCGGGCGCAACCGCAGCACCCGGGAGAGGTGGCGGCGGTCGTCGTCGGCGAGGGCCGGCGCAGCGAGGTCGGTGACGAAGGCGTGGGCCGCGGCCGGGGGCAACCGGCACGGCCGCGGCGGCGGGCCCACGGACTACTTGAAGGCGCTGCGGATCTTCGAGAACAGCCCCGAGTCGGGAGGGTCGACGTCTTCCCCGCGAGCCGCCGCCAGCTCCCGCAGCAGCCGCTCGTCGGTTGGCGACAACGACGTGGGGGTGTCGACGACGATCTGGACCAGCAGGTCGCCCCGGCCGCGGCCATTCACATCGGGGACTCCGTTCCCGCGCAGCCGTACGACGCGGCCCGTCTGGGTGCCGGGCGGCACCACCACCTCGTCTTCCCCGTCGAGCGTCGTGAGGCCGACGTGGACGCCGAGGGCGGCCTGCGCCACGGAGACGTGCAGCTCGTGGACCAGGTCGTTGCCCTGGCGCGTGAACCGGGCGTTCGGGCGTACCTCGAGGTGGACGTACAGGTCGCCAGGCGGACCGCCGCGTGGGCCCGCCGCCCCGCGGTCGCCGAGACGGAGCACGATGCCGCTGTCGACACCCGCAGGGACGGTGACGCGCAGAGTCCGGTGGTCGGCCACCCGACCCTCGCCGCGACAAGATTCGCAGGGCGAGGCGATCGACTCGCCGGAGCCGTTGCAGCGCGGGCAGGGCCGGGACGTGACCATCTGGCCGAGCAGCGACTGGCGCACCGTTCGCACCTCGCCGACGCCTGCGCACTGGGCGCACGTGGTGGCGCTGGTGCCCGGCTTGGCGCCGGAGCCGTCGCACGTCCCGCATATCACGGCGGTGCGGACGGTGACCTCCTTCTCGACCCCGAAGACCGCCTCCTCGAAGTCGAGCGTGAGGCTGACCTCGGCGTCGGCGCCCCGCATCGGCCCGGCCCGCCGGCCCCCCCGACTCCCGGCGGCGCCGAAGCCGGCGGCGCTGCCGAAGAACGCCTCGAACAGGTCGCCGAGCCCGAAGCCCGCTCCCGCGAACGGGTCGCCTCCGCCTCCGGCACCGCGCAGGCCCTCCACGCCGTAGGCGTCGTAGCGCTGGCGCCGGGTCGGGTCCCGCAGCACCTCGTAGGCCAGGGTCACCTGTTTGAAACGCTCCTCGGCCGCCGCGTCACCCGGGTTCTTGTCGGGATGCAGGTCGCGCGCCAACTTCCGGTACGCCTTCTTGAGCTCGTCGTCGGACGCACCACGGGAGACGCCCAGGAGCTTGTAGAAGTCGGTCTCCATCCGTCAGCCCTCGCTCAGCCGTTTCCCGAGACGCTGGCTCACCAGCGCCACCGCAGCCAGGGCCAGTGGGTAGTTCATCCGCGTCGGGCCGAGCAAGCCGACCGTGCCGCTCAGCCCCTCCGCCTGGTACGGGGCGACGACCACCGCGCAGGTGGCCAGTTGCTCGAGGCCGTGCTCGGAGCCGATGGCGACCGACAGGCCGCGGTCGAGCACGTCGCGCAGAAGCGTGACCACCACGTACTGCTGCTCCAGCGTGCCCAGCACCTGGCGCACCGTGTCGACGGCGTCGAAGCCGCTGGCCATCCGGGCGACCCCACCCATGAACACCTGGTCCGGCTCGGTGGCGTGGTCGCCGGCGAGGGCCTGGAGGGCGCCGGACACCACCGCATCCGTGACGTCGTCGCCCGTGGACCACGCCTGGCCGCCCTCGGAGAGGGTGTGGCCGACCAGGTGGGCGGACAGCCGGGCGGCGGCGGCGGCCAGGCGGGCGTCGTCGACGCCCTTAGGCAGGTCCATGGTGCGCTTCTCCACCACGCCGTTGCCGAGCACCACGACGACGAGGGCCACCCGCGGGGCCAGCCCGACGAGCTGCGCCGACCGGATGATCGCCTCCTCGTGGGGCGGGCTGACCACGACCGCCGCGTAGTCTGTGAGGCTCGACAGCAGCCGGCTCGTGTCGCGCAGCATGCGCTCCAGCTCGCCGTGGGCCGTCTCGAAGAAGTCCCGCACGCGCTGGCGCTGCTCCGCCTCCAGGACCCCGGGCGCCGTCAACTGGTCGACGAAGAACCGGTATCCCTTGTCGGTCGGGATGCGACCGGCGCTGGTGTGGGGCTGCACCAGGTAGCCCTCGTGCTCGAGGACGGCCATCTCGTTGCGCACCGTGGCCGAGGACACCGCCAGGCTGGCCGCCTGGGCCACGTGTGCCGACCCGACGGGCTGCGCCGTTTCGATGTATTCCTCCACCACCACCCGCAGGATGGCCGCCTTGCGATCGTCGAGCATCTGCGCTTTCCGGCCGCCTGGCGGCGCGCCTGGCACTCGATTGTACCGAGTGCTAAGCGGTCCCCGACGCCTCTGCGCCTGGCCGCGACCCCGAGGGCCCTACCGCCGCCGCCACGAACGGCGGTTGCCAGAGGTGGGTCGACCGCCCGGAGCAGCCTGGCCGGCCCGCTGCGCGGCCATGGCCCGCCGCTCGGCCTCGATGGCGGCCTCCGCCTCCTGCCGGGCGCGCGCCGAGCGCTGCGCCTCGGCCCGTTCCGCTTGCAGCACGGCGGCCATGTGCCGGCCGAGCTCGGCGACCGCCTCGGCCAGCCGCCCGCTCGGGTCGAGGGGCCGGTCGGCGAAGTCGTCCGCCAGCGGTGCGGGGCCGTGCGCCTGGGCGGCGACCGGCTCGGGCGGCTGGCGGCACTCGGCCTCCAGCTCGGCGATCTCGCCCTCCAGCCTCGCCCGCTCGCGCATCCGCGCCCGCTGTTCGGCGTCCGTGCGGGTCGTCTCGGCGTCGAGCGCGGCGGCCAGCCGGACGCGTGTCTCGTGCAGGGCACTGATCTCCTCGTCGAGTCGCACGGCGACCAGGCGCTGCGCCTGGTGGGACGCCTCCGCCTGTGCCCGCTCGGCCTCCAGCACGGCGCCGAGGCGCACCAGCTCCTCGTGGCGGTCGGCGATGCCGCGCTCGAGACGGGCACTGGTCTCGGCCAGTTCGGAGCGAACCTTCTCGGCGTGGGCCTCGGCCGCGGCCAGCTCGGCGACGAGGGAGCTCTCGCGGGCCTCCAGCTCGGCGATCTCGGCCACCAGGGCGTCACGGGCGACGTTCTGGCGTCGCACGTGGTGCTCGGCTTCCGCCTCTCGCGTCTCGACGACGGCGGCCAGACCGCGGCGCCGCTTCTCCAGCGAGTCGATCTCCGCCTCCAGGCGCGCCCGGGCCTCGACGATCTGGGCGTCGGCCCTCGCCACCCGCTGCTGCTCCGCCTCGAGCGCGGTGACCAGGCCCCGGCGGTGGTCCTCGAGCCCGACCTGCGACCGGCGCCCCACGACGGGCTGGGGAACAGGCATCGTGGGAACGGGCCCCGTGGAGGAGAAGCCGTCGAGGCCGACCTTGGACCGCAGCCAACGGGCGACTCGTTCCTCCTCGGATCGCCCCCAGCTCTCGTCCCAGCCCGGTTGCTCGTCGACGACGACCGGGTCGGCTGCGGGGTCCGACACCGGCGCCCGCTCGTCCGGCGTTTCCGCGTTGCCGCCGTCAACGCCGCTGGCAGTCAGGTCCCCGCTGTCGCCTCCCTGCCCACCTGCGCGAGAGGCTCCGACCTTCTCGGTCCGACGTCTCATGCCCGCTCCGCTCCCCCCAGCCGTGCCATCGCCTGCGGCGCCGTGGATCCGCCGCCGACACGTTCGCGCCGACGCCTTCCACGAGCTGCCTCGGCGATCGCGTGGCCAGGTATGGTCCGAGCCTACCGCCTGGGGAGGGACCGTCCTAGACCCTTGCGCCCGCCGGAGCAGCCGGGAGAACGAGGGCCGGAACCGCAATGGGGCGGGAGCGGCTGGAGCGTCAGCTGCGCCGCGGCGGAGTCCCGTCAGGGCGGGGCACCTCGAACCACACCGTCTTGCCGCCCTCGACCTCGTCGATCCCCCACGAGGACGAGAGGATCTCCACCATCGACAGGCCCCGGCCGGACGTGGCGTCGCCCTCGGCGTCCTGACGACCAGGAATGCCGGCGCCACTGTCGCTGACCTCGATGCGGAGGGTGTCCGGCTTGAGCAGCACCGCCACCTCGGCGCCGGACACGGCATGGATGACGGAGTTCGTGACCAGCTCGGAGACGAGCAGGGTCACCGCGTCGAGCACGTCGTCGCACTCCCAGCGGCGCAGGGTCTCCTCGACGAAGCGGCGGGCGGCCGCGCTGCTGCGTGGATCCTGTTCCAGGAACGTCCGGTCCTGGGGCAACGCCAGCGCGGCGGCCTCCAGGACCCCGGCGACGGCCACGATCCCGTTGACCATCGCCTTGGCCGACAAGCCCTTCTCGACGTACCCGACCGCGCCCCGGCCCGACGTCAACGAGGCCAGCTGGCCCCGGGGGAAGCCCGAGACCACCACGACGCGCGTCCTCGGTGACGCGGCAGCCACGAGGGGAAGCATCGCCATGCCACCCGCCCCCGGCATCCCGAGGTCGAGAAGGGCCAGATCGGGCTCGCACACCCGCACCGCCTCCACCGCCTCGTGGCCGTCCGCGGCGCGGGCCACCACCTCGAAGCGGCCGTCGGCCTCGAGGGCGGTCGCCAGCAGCTCGCGCATGTCCTCGAGATCGTCCGCCACCACCACCCGGAACAAACCCTCCACCCGACCATTGTGCGTCGGCCGCAGGGAAAGAGCGCAGGGTGGTGGCGTACCCTTTCGAACCGAGCATCGGCCGGAACCCGCAAAGCCGTCGCGGCCGGCCGGAAAACACGACGTGGCTGGAAGGGACGCGCACACCATGGCTTCTGGCAAGACGGGGGCGGTACGCCCGGGGACGGCCCCGGGCTCGGCGAACGGGGACCACGCAGGCGCGGACGAGGCGGCCATGCACGAGCTGCTCCGAGCTCTGCGCGCCGCCAAGGACGGCGACTTCACGATCCGACTGCCCCAGCGCAGGACGACGCTCATGGGGCAGATCGGGGCCGCCTACAACGAGCTGGTGGAGCTGAACGCGGCGGCCACCAAGGAGCTGGGCCGGGTGGCCCGCCTGGTCGGCCGGGAAGGGCGGATGAACGAGCGTTTCGCCCTCGACGCCCGTGGCGCATGGGGCGACACGGCCTCGTCGGTGAACCGACTCATCGAAGACCTCTCCCGGCCGACCACCGAGGTGGCTCGCGTCATCGAGGCGGTCGCCCAGGGCGACCTGTCCCAGAAGATGGCGCTGAAGATCGAAGGGCAGCCGGTGAAGGGCGAGTTCCTCCGCATCGGCACGACGGTGAACGCCATGGTCGACCAGCTCTCCTCGTTCTCCGCCGAGGTGAGCCGGGTGGCCCGCGAGGTGGGCACCGACGGCAAGCTGGGCGGCCAGGCCAAGGTGAAGGGCGTCTCGGGCACCTGGAACGACCTCACCGAGAACGTGAACTCGATGGCCCAGAACCTCACCGGCCAGGTGCGCAACATCGCCCAGGTCACCACGGCCGTGGCCCGCGGCGACCTCACCCAGAAGATCACGGTGGAGGCGAAGGGCGAGGTCCTCCAGCTCAAGGAGACCATCAACACGATGGTGGGGCAGCTCTCCTCCTTCGCCGACGAGGTCACCCGGGTGGCCCGCGAGGTGGGCACCGAGGGCAAGCTCGGCGGCCAGGCCGAGGTGAAGGGCGTCAGCGGCACGTGGCGCGGCCTGACCGAGAACGTCAACTACATGGCCTCCAACCTCACGGGCCAGGTGCGGAACATCGCCCAGGTGGCCACGGCCGTGGCTCGGGGCGACCTCAGCCAGAAGATCACCGTCGAGGCCAAGGGCGAGGTCGCCGCCCTGGCCGACACCATCAACTCCATGACCGGCACGCTGGGGGCCTTCGCCGACGAGGTGACACGGGTGGCCCGCGAGGTGGGCACCGAGGGCAAGCTTGGTGGCCAGGCCCGGGTCGAGGGCGTGGCCGGCACGTGGAAGGACCTCACCGACTCGGTGAACTCCATGGCGTCGAACCTCACCAGCCAGGTGCGCGACATCGCCCAGGTCACCACCGCGGTGGCCCGCGGCGACCTGTCCCAGAAGATCACCGTCGACGTGCGGGGCGAGATCCTGGAGCTGAAGAACACCATCAACACCATGGTCGACCAGCTGTCGTCGTTCGCCGACGAGGTC
>DATAIT010000053.1 GCA_036262515.1 Acidimicrobiales bacterium
CCACGGCCCCGGCTGCCCGGTGTGCGTGATCCCCATGGGGCGCGTGGACGACGGCATCGCGATCGCGCGCGAGCCAGGCGTGATCTTCACCTGCTTCGGCGACATGATGCGCGTGCCTGGCTCGAAGGGCACGCTGCTCGAGGCCAAGGCCGAGGGCGCCGACATCCGCATGGTCTACTCGCCGCTCGACGCGCTGCGGCTGGCCAAGGCCAACCCCGAGCGCCAGGTGATCTTCTTCGCCATCGGGTTCGAGACCACGGCGCCGTCCACCGCCGTCACGCTCATGAAGGCCCGCGAGGCCGGGATCATGAACTTCAGTGTGTTCGGCAACCACGTCCTGATCGTGCCGCCCTTGCGGGCCATCCTCGACTCGCCCGACCTGCGCCTCAGCGGCTTCATCGGCCCCGGCCACGTGAGCACGGTGATCGGCAACCGGCCGTACCGGTTCGTGCCGGCCGAGTACGGGCTGCCGCTGGTGACCGCCGGGTTCGAGCCGCTCGACATCCTCCAGGCCATCGTGATGCTCCTGCGCCAGATCCGCGAGGGCCGCTGCGAGGTCGAGAACCAGTACGCGAGGGCCGTGCGCGACGAGGGGAACCTGAAGGCCCTCTCGATCCTGCGCGAGGTCTTCGAGGTCCGGCCCCATTTCGAGTGGCGGGGCCTGGGCTTCATCTCCCAGAGCGCCCTCAAGCTCACCGAGGCCTTCGCGCCCTGGGATGCCGAGCTGCGCTTCTCGGTGCCCGGCGTGCGGGTGGCGGACCCGAAGGCCTGTCAGTGCGGCGAGGTGCTGAAGGGTGTCATCAAGCCCTGGGACTGCAAGGTCTTCGGCACCGCGTGCACACCGGAGACGCCCATCGGGACGTGCATGGTGTCGTCCGAGGGGGCCTGCGCGGCCTATTACAACTACGGACGCTTCACCAAGGCGAGGACGCCCAGGATCCCGGTCCGCTCCGCATGAGCGACAACCCGCCGTCCCGAGGAAATAGCTCGCCATTTTGGCGAGCTATTTCCTCGAAGGTGGCCCGGTCGTGAGCGACATCGTGGCCGGGCCGTCGCGCGAGGACATCGTCCTCGACCGCATCGAGGCGTTCCGGCGCCGGCGGCCCCGCCTGCTGGAGGAGGCGGTCAACTCGGCCCACGGGGCGGGCGGCAAGGCGTCGGCCGCCCTCATCGACGCCGTCTTCCTCGAGGCGTTCCGCAACGACACCCTGGCGCCGATGGCGGACGGCGCCCTGCTGCCCCTGCCCTCGGGTGAGCGGCTGGCCTTCAGCACCGACTCGTTCGTGGTGAAGCCGCTGCGGTTCCCGGGCGGTTCCATCGGGCACCTGGCCGTGCACGGCACGGTGAACGACGTGGCCATGATGGGCGGCGTCCCGCAGTGGATCTCGTGCGCCTTCGTGCTCGAGGAGGGGTTCCCCATCGCCGAGCTCAAGGAGATCGTGGCCGACATGGCCGAGGCGGCGGCGGCGGCCGGCGTCCAGATCGTCACCGGCGACACCAAGGTCGTGAACAAGGGCGCCGCCGACGGCGTCTACATCAGCACCGCCGGGGTCGGGGTGGTGCCGGCCGGCGTCGAGCTCGGGGCGGCCAAGGTCCGGCCGGGCGACAAGGTCATCGTCTCGGGGCGCATCGGGGACCACGGGGTCGCCGTCATGCTGGCCCGAGGCGAGCTCGGGATCTCCGCCGACGTGGAGTCCGACACGGCGCCGCTCGGCGAGCTCGTCCAGGTCCTCCTGGCCGCCGCGCCGAACACCCGTTGGCTGCGGGACCCCACCCGCGGCGGCGTGGCCACCGTGTGCAACGAGCTGGCCAAGGCGACCGAGCTCCACGTCGCCCTCGACGAGGCCGCCCTTCCCGTGCAGAACGCGGTGAACGGCGCCTGCGAGATCCTGGGGATCGACGCCCTCTACGTCGCCAATGAGGGCAAGTTCGTCGCCGTGGTCCCGGCCGCCGAGGCCGACGCCGCCCTCGCCGCCCTCCGGGCCCACCCGCTGGGCGAGAAGGCGGCGGTGATCGGCGAGATCCGTGAGGAGCCGCCGGGCATCGTCATCATCACGACCGGCTTCGGCGGGACCCGCATCGTCGACATGCTGGTGGGCGACCCCCTTCCCCGGATCTGCTAGCCGTCCGGCGGCACCGTCGATGACCGAGCGCCGTCGCCTCCGGGTGCGGGGCACCGTCCAGGGCGTGGGCTTTCGCCCGTTTGTCTACCGCGTGGCCGTCGAGCTCGGGCTCGGCGGCTCGGTATGGAACGACAGCGAGGGCGTCCTGGTCGAGGCCGAGGGCCCGCCTAAGCGCCTCGAGGAGCTGGTTCGCCGCCTGGCCGAGGACGCACCGCCCCTGGCCGCGGTGACCTCGGTGGAGGCGACGCCGTTGGACCCCTCGGCGGCCGGCCCCGGGCCCTTCACGATCGTCGACAGCCGGGCCGACGCCACCCCCGCAGCGGCCGTCAGCGTGGACGCGGCGACCTGCGCCGACTGCTCCGCGGAGCTGCGCGACCGGGCCGACCGCCGCTTCGAGTACCCGTTCGTCAACTGCACGAACTGCGGCCCCCGCTACACGATCATCCGCTCGGTTCCCTACGACCGACCGGCCACCACCATGGCCGGCTTCACCATGTGCCCGGCATGCCGGGCAGAGTACGAGGACCCGGCGAACCGCCGCTTCCACGCCGAGCCCAACGCCTGCCCGACATGCGGGCCGCGCCTGCGGTACCTCAACCCCGACGGCTCCCCGGTCGTCGAGGCGGGCGCCGCCCTCGAGCGGGCGGCCGGTGACCTGCGGGCAGGGCGGATCCTCGGTGTCAAGGGCCTCGGTGGCTGGCACCTGGCTGTCGACGCCTGCAACCGGGACGCGGTGGCCGAGCTGCGCCGGCGCAAGGCGCGCGACGACAAGCCGTTCGCCGTCATGGCGGCGGACCTGGCCACCGCCTCGCGCCTCGTCCTCCTGTCGCCCGGCGCGACAGCCGCCCTGTCGTCCCCCCGGCGGCCGATCGTCCTCGCCCCGCGCCGGTCCGGGGCGCAGGTGGCGCCCGGCGTGGCGCCGGGGCTGCCGGAGCTCGGGCTCATGCTCCCGTACACGCCCCTGCACGACCTTCTCCTCGGCCGCGTCGGGCGCCCCCTCGTCATGACGAGCGGCAACCGCAGCGACGAACCGATCGCCCACGAGGACGCCGACGCCGTCGCCCGCCTCGGCCCCATGGTCGACGGCCTCCTCGGCCACGACCGACCGATCCACATCCGCTGCGACGACTCGGTCGTTCGCGATCTGGGTGGCCCGGCACCCGATGGGGCGCTCGACGGAGCCGGCGAAGGCGGGCGCGGTGGCGCTCGTCCGGGACCACAGGGGCCGCAGGGGGTGCAGATGGTGCGCCGGTCCCGTGGCTACGCGCCCGAGCCCCTGGCCCTCCCCGTGGCCAGTCCCCGCCACGTGCTGGCCGTGGGCGCCGAGCTCAAGAACACGGTGTCGGTGGCGAAGGGGGCGGGCGTCGTAACCAGCCACCACATCGGTGATCTCGAGCACCTGCCCGCGTACCAGTCGTTCCTCCAGGCCGTCGAGCACCTGTGCCACCTGGCCGGCGTGCATCCCGAGGTGGTCGCCCACGACCTCCATCCCGAGTACCTGTCGACCAAGTTCGCCCTCGACCTGGACCTGCCTGCGGTGGGTGTCCAGCACCACCACGCCCACATCGCCTCCTGCCTGGTCGATCACGGGCGCGACCATCGGGTGCTGGGCGTGGCCTTCGACGGAACGGGCTTCGGGTGCGATCGTTCGCTGTGGGGCGGCGAGTTCCTCGTCGCCGACCTCCGCCGCTTCGAACGGGTGGGTCACCTGGCACCTGCGCCCCTGCCGGGCGGCGCCATGGCGATCCGCGAGCCGTGGCGCTTGGGCATGGTGTGGGCCGGCCAGGCGCTGGGCCGGGAGGCGGCCGAACGGTTCGGCGCCTCCGTGGACGATCGGTGGGAGGCCGTGCTCGGCGTCGCCGGCCTGGAGCGCACACCCACGACCACCAGCGCCGGCCGCCTCTTCGACGCCGTGGCCTCCCTGCTCGGGATCCGCCACCGGGTCACCTACGAGGGCCAGGCCGCCATCGAGCTGGAGGCGGTCGCCGCCTCGGTCCCGCTCGGCGCGGGGCCGCCGTTCCACCTCGGGGCCGAGGAGCTCCCCGCACCGGTACCGGAACCGGGACAGCGGCCGGTGGTGCTCGATCCCGCTCCCCTCGTGGCCCAGGTCCTGGCCGCCCGTGACCGGGGCGTGCCGGTGGCGTCGGTGGCGGCCGGGTTCCACGATGCGCTGGGCCGGGCGGTGGCGGAGCTGTCGTGCCGGCTGGCCACGGCCGCCGGGATCGCCACGGTGGCCCTGAGCGGCGGCGTCTTCCAGAACGCCCGCCTAACGGCCGTCGTGGCCGCCGAGGTCGAGCGGCGGGGGCTCGAGGTGCTGGTGCACCGCCGTGTCCCCCCCAACGACGGCGGCATCAGCATCGGCCAGGCGGCGGTGGCGGCCGCCCTCGGCTGACCCGTCGATTCCCGGCGCTCACCGGAGCGCGGCCATGCCGACGACCGCTTCGGCCAGCGTGAGGGTGCCGGTCGACCGTAGAACCGGGTGCCGAAGGCGAAGACGCCCCCGTCCGCCCCCGCCGCCCAACGGCGGCGCGGAGGCCGGGGACCCTCAGGAGCCGAAGCGGCGGGAGATGAGGAGCCGGTCGCAGACCGAACAGAAGAAGTCGAGGTCGTCGAGCCTGTCGGCCCACCCCGGCGGCAGCCACTCCAGACTGCGGCACGTCCGGCACGACACCTTGTTCGTGTGCAGGGCCTCGCCGAGGCCGGACAGTGTCGACGGGTACTGCTTGGCCGGCTTCGTCCGAGCCACCGCCTTGCCGTTGTGCACCGCCTGTTCGCGAGCCATGCGCGCCGCGTGCGCAGTCGCGGACTGCTTCGCCCGTTCCCGCTGGGCGACCTCCCAGGGGACTCCGAAGTTCGGAGGCGGCGGCGCCGTCGTCCGCGTTCGCTCGCGCTTCTGTGTCTGTTTGGCCCGCTTGAAGTGCTGGGCTTCGACGGGCGTCGCCTTGCGGGCGAAGTTGTAGGCGTCGTTGAGCTCTTTCATCCTGCGCTCCGCCTCGTGCCGAACGTGCTCGGGCGCCTCCACGTAGCGGTCCGGATGGAAGATCTGCGCCATCGTGCGGTAGGCGGCGGTGAGCTCCGACTTGGAGGCGGTCGGGGGCACGCCCAGGGCCTGATAGGGGTCGACGTCCACGCGATCGTCCGGCGAGACCTAGTGGCTCGCCCGCCCGGAGCGGGCCCGCTGGAGAAGCAGGCGCACCGTCGGGGTCAGCAGTTCTCGAGATGCCTGGACAGGTCGGCCAGGCCCATCGGCCCGAGCTCGAGCGCCCGCGCATGGAACGATCGGAGATCGAAGGCGGCGCCGCGCCGCCGGCGGGCCGCCTCCCGGCCGGCCAGCCACACCCGCTCGCCCACCTTGTAGCTGATCGCCTGGCCCGGAAGTCCGAGGTAGCGGTCGACCTCGCTGGCCACGAAGGCGGCCGTCTGCGAGGCGCGCTCGGTGAGGAGGGCGACGGCCAGCTGCGGGGTCCAGCGCTGACCCGGCGAGAAGCGCTCGTCGGGCGGGACGGACAGCGAGAGGTGCAGCCCGATGTCGATCACGACGCGAGCCGCGCGCATGGCGTGGGCCGACAGCATTCCGAGCTCGTAGTCGGGGTTCGACAGGTAGCCCAGCTCTCCCATGAGACGCTCGGCGTAGAGGGCCCACCCCTCGCCGTGCCCGGCCGTGAAGGCCATGGTCCGCTGGAAGCGGTTCAGGCGGTCCTTCAGATACTGGGTCATGGCCACCTGGAGGTGATGGCCCGGCACGCCTTCGTGGTACGCCGTGGAGACCTCTCCCCACAGAGGGAACCGCGTCCGGCCCTGCGTGGGGTACCACGTGCGTCCGGGACGGGCGAAGTCCTCCGAAGGCCCGGTGTAGTACTGGGCGGCGGCGCCCCCGGGCGGTGCCAGCATGGCCTCGAGGCGCAGCAGCGGCGGTGGGATGTCGAAATGGGTGCCGTCGAGGCCGGCGAGGGCATCGTCCATCAGCGCCTGGAGCCACTGACGCAGGTTCTCCTCGCCTTCGATGGCCCGCGCGGGGTCGGTGTCGAGCAGCTCGCGCACCTCGCCGATCGTGGCGCCGGGCCGGATTTCTTGCGCGACCCGCGTCATGGCCTGCTCGATGCGGCGCAGCTCCTCCCAGCCCCAGCTATACGTCTCGTCGAGGTCGAGGTCCGTGCCGTTCCAGGCGCGGGCGTGCAACCGGTAGCGCTCCTCACCCACCGCGTCGTCATCTCCGGCGCCGGCCGCGTACTCGCCGACCAGCCAGCGTCCGATCTCCGCCATGGCCCGGTCGGCCGCGCCGGCGACGGTGTCCAGGCGGGCGCCGAGGGGGGCCTCGGCGCCGCGCCGACGACGGTACGCCTCGACCAGGTGCGAGAAGTACGGTCCGGCCCCGTTTGCCGTTCCGGCCCAGGTCAGGGCCTGCGCACCGCAGGCCAGAGCCTGGCGACGAGCCGCCGGCGTGCCGGCCAGCAAACCCTCATGCAGTGTGGCCCGCAGTCCGGTGAGCGCAGCAGGCACACGCTCCATGCGCGTGGCCAGGACCTCCCAGTCGTCGGGCGTGACCGTCGCCATGAGGTCGAAGCACTCACGGACCTCCTGGAGCGGGCTCGACAAGACGTTGAGGTTGCAACGCCATTCCCCGGCGTCGTGCACGTCGAGGAGGGCGGTCAGCCGTTCGATCATGACGTCGCAGGCGATCTGCTCGCGCTCCCCGGACGGGACCAGCGCCCGCAGGCGGTCGCGGGTACGGCGGGCCAGGTCGGACCGGGCCTCCACGCCGGCGGGACTCAGGTCCGTCATCTCGGACTCGAGTCCGGTGATGCCCTGCCGGGTGGCGCCGACGGGGTCGAGAGCGGCGGCCGCTGCGACGTAGTCCTCGGCCACGTCGTCCACGGTGATCACGGACTCAGCCGGCACGGACTGCCTCCATCTGCGTATCCTCCCACGCCGTCGGGGCGCTTCCGCCAGCCCGTCCTCCGGTTGCGCGGGTGCCGTGGCAGACTCGACGGGTGAGGAAGGCTCCGCCCGGCGACCGGCCGCGCCTCCATCTGATCTTCCCGAAGTGGCAGGGAACCGGCCTCCAGCTCACCTTCGGGCACCGGATGCCCCCGATGGCCCTGCTCGTCCTCGCCGCCCTCGCCCGGCGGGCCGGGTGGGATGCCACGGTCGTCGACGAGAACTTCGACCCGCTGCCCGACCAGCGGCCGGACCTGGTCGCCATCACCGTGTGGACCCCGGTGGCCAACCGTGCCTACCAGCTGGCCGACGGGTACCGGGCCCGCGGGGTGCCGGTCGTCGTCGGCGGCGTCCACCCGTCGCTGTTGCCCACCGAGGCCCTCCGCCACGCCGACGCGGTGGTCTCCGGCGAGGCCGAGGGCATCCTCGCCACCGTGCTGGCCGACGCCCTGTCCGGACACCTGAAGCCGCTCTACCAGGGCGAGTGGCAGGGCATGGACTCGGTGCCGACGGCCGACGAGTGGGCGGGCGACATCCGGCGCATGCCGCTCACCCGCTACGCGCCCCTGAACACGCTGCAGACGACGCGAGGCTGCCGCTTCAACTGCGACTTCTGCTCGGTCATCCGCATCAACGGCAGGGGGTCGCGACACCGCGACCCTGCGCAGGTGGTCGAGGAGCTCCGTGTGCTCAAGCGGGCCGGGCAGCACCTCGGCCGCTTCGCCTACGTGTTCTTCCTCGACGACGACCTCGCCGCCGACCTGGACTACACGCGCGACCTGTGCGAGACGCTCGTCCGCTCGAAGGTGCACGTCACCTGGGGCGCGCAGGCGTCGATCGGGCTGGCCCGTGACACCGAGCTGCTCGATCTGGCCCGGCGCAGCGGGTGCCGGGTCCTGTTCACCGGCTTCGAGAGCGTGTCGCGCGAGGCACTCATCGAGTGCAACAAGAAGAACCGGCCGGGCCAGTACGGCGAGCTCGTCGACCGTCTCCACACCCGGGGCATCGGCATCGAGGGCGGGTTCATCTTCGGCTTCGACACCGACCGCCCCGACGTGTTCCAGGAGACCGTGGAGTTCGTGGACAGGATCGGCGTCGACGTGGCCCACTTCTCGGTGCTCACGCCGTACCCGGGCACGCACACCTACTCGAGGATGCTGGCGGACGACCGCATCACCTCGTTCGACTGGAGGCGGTACAACCTCTACAACGCCGTGTTCGAGCCGGCCCAGATGACGGCCTCCCAGCTCGAGGACGGGCTGCGCCAGGCCTACCGCTGGTACTACGCCCGCTCCCGCCGGGTTCGGCGATTCCTGCGCGAGACGGGCCGGCGCGACCCTCGGTTCAACATGGCCCTCGCCGCCGCGGCCAGCAACTACGACACGCGCTACAGGCATCTCCGGCTGTACCCGGGCTCCGGCTACGAGGCCTGCATGGACGACGTGCGGCGCCTGGCCCACGCCAGCGCGGCGCCGGCTCAGGAGGCCCTCACCGTGGCCTTCGCCGACGCCCTCACAGCGACCGTTGGCGGTGGCGGCGGCGGTGCCTCGCAACGGCCGGCGGCGACCTCGGTGCCCGTCGCCCTCCGCACCCGCCCGGGCCCACCTCCTCGACCCGACGTGCGGTGAGCGGTCGTCCCGAGGCCTCGCCCGGGACGACCACCCCGTCCACGCCCCCGAGCATCAGGAGGAGCGCGCCGCCGGCGGCCTGATACGCGCTCGCTTCCGGCTGCGACCGACGGGCGCCACCAGGGCGGCTTCCGGCGGGCGTCGGGCGGGCGGCTACCTCGACGAGTCCGGCCGCGGGCTGCGCGTCATGGCGAAGATCTGCTGGGCGTTGGCGGCATCGAAGGCGAGGTCCGGCCCGCTGCCGTCCGGGAGGTCGCGCCGGGTGATGAACTCGAAGAACGAGCCGGGCACCTGCCGGTGCACGGTCCTGCCCTCGGCGCCCCGGAACGTGCGCTCCACCATGGCGGCCCGGTGCGCCGTCTGCAGGATCCGGCCCGTGGACGAGGTCTCGACCTCGTCCTTCACCGGGCGGCCGGCAGCCCGTTCCGCCCGGGCCACGGCCACCACGTCCCCCACGCGGTCCGTGGCGTGGTTGAACACGGTGCCCTCGGTGGCGATCCACGCCATCTCGGCGGACTCCGCCAACAGGATCTCGTAGTCGGCCTCGGACGGGTCGTCGTGCTGGCGGGCGAAGCACGACTGGAGGACCGGGAGGAGGGCGATGGCGCGGTCCGGCGGCAGCGCTCCGGACGTGCGCAGCCGGTCGAGGTCGCCCTGGGCCTGCTCGCCCACCGGGTCGACGGACGTCCCGAGCACTCGTCCCGCCGCCTCCCGGAACGGCTCCGAGAAGCGCTCGGCGTGCAGCTCACTCACGAAGTACTGCGGGATCGACGCCGGGAGGTCCCGGTGGCACCACGAGCGCCCTGTCATGCCGAGGCGGTCCAGCGGATAGTTCGAGCGGTGCTCGTAGCCCAGGGCGGACAGCGCCCGGGTCACGCTGTCCTGGCCCGGGGGCAGGGCACCGCAGTCGACCCCCTCCACCGTGCGCACCGCCCCGTGGTCGAGGAACACGGTCCCGCCGCCCGCCCATCGATCGGCCACGTACCCCGCCCCCGACGGCACGCGGTCGAGGAGGTCGTCGAGCAGAACGATGCCGAGGGCCTGGGCCAGGACGCTGCGCCCGATGACATCGGCCGGAGGAACCAGGACGTCCGGGTGCAGGTCGAGGCCGCCGAGCAGCTCGACGGCGCGGCCCTCCCCCACCCGCGAGGCCAACAGCTCCCGCAGGGCGGACGGTGCGCCCCCGGCCCCGGTCACCGGCGGGCCCATGCGGCCGCCACGGGGCGGCACAGTCGAGCGGCGGTGGTCATGCCGCCAGGAGCGGGGAGTCGGAGAACAGGCGCCCGGCCGACGTGGAGGCGAGCGCCTCGTAGCCCACGTCCTCCTGACGGATCAGGCCCCTGGCGGAAAGCGCCCCGTCCGCCACCAGCTCGGCCACGGCGCAGGCCGACGCCGCCGTGGTCCAGGAGATGGCGCGCCAGCGCCGGCCCTCGAGCTGCAGGGGCACGTACGAGCGCACGACCTCCTCGCGCACGTGCAGCCCCGCCCGCTCGCCCTCGGCGGCTGCGTAGAGGTAGACGACGTCGTCGTCCACCGGTGGCTTGGCCTGCACGAGGATGCGCCCGGCCAGGGATCGGTCCTGGCGCATGTGCAGCTCGTCGAAGAAGAACCGCATGAGCTGGCAGTGCCCCGGATACCGCAGCGTCTTGTAGTCGAGGCGGTCGAGGCGCCCCTCGAACGAGTCGCACATGGTGCCGAGGCCGCCCGAGGTCGCGAAGGCCTCCAGCCGGGTGCCGCCGATCCACACCGTCTCCAGATCGCTCATGGCGGGCACCAGGCGCAGGCGCCCGTCGCGGATGACCTCGCAGTCGTTCAGGTACTCGTTCACCACGCCCTCGGGCGACCAGTTGAACGCGTACCCGAGCAGCCCGCTCGGGTTCCGGGGAAGGGCCCCGACCTTGAGCTCGAGCGACTGGAGGCGATCGAAGCCGGCGGCCAGGGCGGCACCGACGATGGCGATGAGACCGGGTGCGAGGCCGCAGCCGGGGACGATCGCCACCGGCGCGCCGCGGGCGAGCTCGGCCACGCGATGGGCGCTCGTCACGTCCTCGGACAGGTCGAAGTAGTGGACGCCGGCCTGCATCGACGCCTCCGCCACCACCCGATTGAAGCGGAACGGCAGGCACGACACGACGGCATCGGTCTCCTCCAGAGCGCGCTCCAACGCTCCGGGAACGGTGACGTCGAGCTCCGTGACGGCGAAGGGCATCGGTCCCCTCGTGGCGAGGTCCGCCCCGGTGACGGCGAAGCCGGCGCGTTGCAGGAGCCGGGCCAGGAGCTCGCCGACGTTCCCGAGCCCTACCACGAGGACCCTCGAGAACACCCGCGTCACATCCTCCATCGTACGGGGGTCCTGCCATCATGGAGACGACCAGTCCATGGGTCCCATTCCCGGAATCGACGAGCTGTCACGGTCGGCCGTCCAGGCCTTCGAGCGGCTGGGCGCGCCCTGGCCGGACTCCGGACGGACCGGCGGCGACGGGCCCCGGGCGCTGGCGACGCGCACAGCGATCACGGGCGGCACCCTGGGTCTGGTCGCCGCCTCCACCCCCGGCGAGGTCGACGCCGCCGTCGCCCGGGCGACCGCGGCGTTCGTCGCCTGGCGGAGCGTCCCGGCACCTGTCCGCGGCGACGTGGTGCGCCGCCTCGGCGCACTGCTGCGGGCCCACAAGGCGGACCTGGCGTCGCTGGTGACGTTGGAGGCCGGCAAGATCGGGTCGGAGGCGCTGGGCGAGGTGCAGGAGATGATCGACATGTGCGACTTCGCCGTCGGCCTCTCGCGCCAGCTCTACGGCCTCACCATGGCGTCGGAGCGGCCCGGCCACCGGATGATGGAGGTGTGGCACCCCCTCGGCGTGTGCGCCGTGATCACGTCGTTCAACTTCCCGGTCGCGGTATGGGCGTGGAACGCGGCGTTGGCCCTGGTGTGCGGTGACCCGGTGGTGTGGAAGCCGTCCGAGAAGACGCTGCTCACCGCCCTGGCCTGCGTCGCCCTGGTCGACCGGGCGGCGGCCGACGCCGGCGCACCGGCCGACCTGGTGCAGGTCGTCGCCGGCGGGCCCGACGTCGGGGAGCGCCTGGCCCGCGACCCGAGGGTGCCCCTCGTGTCGGCCACGGGGTCGACCCGGATGGGCCGGGCGGTGGCGCCCGCGGTGGCGTCCCGGTTCGGCCGCACCCTCCTCGAGCTGAGCGGCAACAACGCGGCGGTGGTCACGCCGACCGCCGATCTCGACCTGGCCGTCCGCGCCGTGGCCTTCGCGGCGGTGGGAACGGCGGGCCAGCGCTGCACCACCCTGCGCCGGCTCATCGTCCATCGCGCGGTGCACGCCGAGCTGGTCGACCGTCTGGCGTCGGCCTACGCCACCCTGCCGGTGGGCAACCCGATGGACGACGCCACGCTCGTGGGACCGCTGGTCGACGGCCCGGCGTTCGACGGATTCACCGCCGCCCTGGCCGCGGTCCCCGGCAGCGGCGGCACGGTGGTGTGCGGCGGGGAACGGGTCCTCGCCGAGGAGGCGCCCGAGGCGTTCTACGTCCGCCCGGCCGTCGCCGTAATGCCCGCCCAGACCGACCTGGTGCTGCGCGAGACGTTCGCGCCCCTCCTGTACGTCCTCGCCTACGACGACTGGGAGGAGGCCGTCGCTCTGCACAACGCGGCCAGCCATGGGCTGTCGTCATCGGTGTTCACCACCGACCTGCGGGAGGCCGAGCGATTCCTCGGGCCGGCCGGCTCCGACTGCGGCATCGCCAACGTGAACATCGGTCCGTCGGGCGCCGAGATCGGCGGCGCCTTCGGCGGCGAGAAGGACACCGGCGGTGGGCGGGAGGCGGGCTCCGACGCCTGGCGCTCCTACATGCGCCGCATGACCTGCACGGTGAACGCTTCGGGCGAGCTCCCCCTCGCCCAGGGGGTCGAGTTCCTCCCGCCCACCTGACCCTTCCCACGCACGGAGCACCGCGGACTCCGGCCGCTGGTCACTCGGACGCGGGCGGGAATGCGGGCAGGAGGACGTTGGGGTTGAGGATGCCGGCCGGGTCGAGGGCCGACTTCACCGCCCGGAAGGCGGCGAGCTCGGCCGGGCTGCGGGTGCGGGCCAGCCACGCCTTCTTGGCCGTACCGATCCCGTGCTCGGCGCTGATGCTGCCCCCCATTTCGACGACGAGGGCCAGCACGGCGTCGTCGGCGGCCATGTCGTCGAGCGGGAGGCCCGTCACGTTGACGTGGACGTTGCCGTCGCCGGCGTGCCCGAACAGCCAGGTCCGGGCGTCCGGAGCGACGCCGGCGACGACCGCCGGCACCTCGGCGACGAAGTCGGCCAGCCGGCCGGACGGCAGGGTCACGTCGAGCTTGTGCGGCGGGCCCAGCGTGTTGAGCGCTTCGGTGTGGGCCTCGCGGTAGCGCCACAACTCCGCTCGTCGCACCGAATCCTCGGCCACCGCCACGTCGGCCACCGCCGGCAGCGATGCGACGCCGTCGGCCAGCTCCGTCATCGGGCTGGTCCGGCCGGCCGCCTCGACGAGGAGGTAGGCGGCATGGGGGGACGGGAACGGCGCCGCCAGCCCGGCGGCCTGACGCACGAGAGCGAGCCCGTCGGCCAGGAACAGCTCGGCCGCCTCGAGCGACGGGACGCTGCGGCGGAGCGCTCCGGCCGCGTCCACCGCGTGCGCCGGGTCGGCGAAGGCCAGGAGGGCGACGACCCGCTCGGGCGCCGGCGCAACGAGCCGCACGCGGGCGGCGGTGACCACGCCGAGCGTGCCCTCGCTCCCGCACAGGAGCGACGGCAGGTGGTAGCCGGTGTTGTCCTTCACCAGACCGTGCAGGTGCGACACGACCGACCCGTCGCCCAAAACGGCCTCGATCCCGACCAGCTGGGCCCGCGTGTCGCCGTAGCGGAGGACCTTCAGCCCGCCCGCGTTGGTGGCCACCGATCCCCCGACCGACGCCGAGTCCCTGCTCCCGAAGTCGACCCCGTAGGCCCAGCCGGCTTCCCCGGCGGACCGCTGCACGGCGGCCAGCGGCGACCCGGCGCCGGCCGTGACCTGCCCGGCCCGCTCGTCCACCGGACCCACGACGGCCAGGCGGCGGAGGCTGAGCACCACCTCGCCGCCGAGCGGCACGCCCCCGCCCACCAGGCCGGTGTTGCCGCCCTGGGGAACCACGGCGACCTCCGACGCCCCGCACAACGCGATGAGGGCGGCCACCTCGTCGGTGGATGCCGGGCGGACGACGGCGGGCGTGGCGCCCCGGAAGCGGCCGGTCCAGTCGACGCAGTAGCCGGCCACCACGTCCGGCTCCGTCAGGACGTGGGCGGCCCCGACGACGTCCACCAACTGCGACCGGAGCCGCCCCGACAACGCGTCCACCGCCCGATGGTGGCACCACCGGGCGCCGCCCCGTGGAGGCGGCACCGGTGTCGGGCCCCGGCCGCCCACCCGGCGGGCGGCGCCCGGGGCGGCCGTCAGGCGGTGGGCGGCTCCTTGCCGCCCCGGCGGACGATCTCGTTGACCCGCCTGCACTCCGCCGTGAGGGCGTCGACAGCAGGGTCGATGCCCGGCGTGCCGCGGGTGGACTGCACCACCCGGATGCCGACCACCAGGGGGTCCCACCGGTCATCCACCTCGGCCGCCGCCTCGGCGTCGGCCCTGGCCTCGTCGACCTGCTCGACCGATGGCAACCGGCCCCTGGCCACCGGCTCGAGGGCGCCGATGCACGCATCCTGGGCGTGCTCGGCCGCCCTCGACTCCGGGCTGCGGCGCCCGCAGGCGACGCCCACGACCGACGCCAGGACGACCGCGGCAGCCACGAGGCCGGGGGCGATGCGGCCGCGCCGGCGGGACGGCCGCCTGCCGTCGGTCAGGCGTCGTCCTTCGGGCCGCGATCCGGCACGGGGACGACGGGTGCGTCGCCGTTGGTGCTGGCGCCGGTGCCGGTCACGCCCGCTGGCACGGCCTGGCGCAGGTCGTGGACACGGGCGGCCGGTCCTTCCACGCCGACGTTGGGCAGCCATTCGAGCCACTTGGGCAGGTACCAGTTGCGGTCGCCCAGCAGCTTCATGCTGGCGGGAACGAGGATCGACCGCACGATGGTGGCGTCGATGAGCACGGCGACGGCCAGGCCGAACCCCATCTGCTGGAAGGCCACCATGCGCCCGGCGGCGAAGCCGCTGAACACGGCAACCATGATGAGGGCCGCACCGGTGATGATCCCCGCCGTCGTGCGCAGGCCGTACGCGACCGACTCCGTGTTGTTGCGGGTCTGGTCGAAGTGCTCACGGATCCGCGACAGCAGGAACACGTGGTAGTCCATCGAGAGCCCGAACAGCACGGAGAAGAGGAAGAGCGGGAGCCACGCCTCGATCACCTCGACCTGCTGGAAGCCGAGGATTCCCGCACCGACGCCCTTCTGGCTCACCAGCACGATGAGGCCGTAGGCGGCGCCCACCGATAGCAGGTTCATGACGATGGCCTTGGCCGGGACGACGATCGACCGGAACGCGATGGTGAGCAGGATGAACGACAGACCGAGGACGAACACGAACACGATCGGCAGGTAGCGGCTGGCCACCTCGAAGAAGTCCTTGTTGAACGCCGTCTCGCCGCCCACGAGGGCCCGGGCGGGGCCGCCCTTCGGGAAGGCGGCGGGCACGTACTCGTCGCGAACCCGGCCCACGGCGTCGACCGCCGCCTTGCTGCTCGGATCGCCGTTCACGGGCACGGCCACCAGCGTGAAGTCGCCGGCGTCGTTGACGGTGACCTCCGGCGGGCCGAAGATCTCGTCGCCGGCCAGCGACGCCTGGAGCTTGTCGACGGAGGCCACGACGGCAGGGGCGTCGGCGTCTCCGTCGACGACGATGTTCACCGGGGAGCTGAGCCCACCGGCGAAGTCCCGCGCCAGCACGTCGAAGGCCTGCTTCGACGGCAGCTCGTCGGGGATGGTGCTGACGCCGGAGAACCCGGTGCGCATGTCCAGCGCCGACGAAGCGCACGCCAGCAGGATCGTGACGCCGAGCACCAGGCTGAGCACCGGCCGGCGCATGACCGTGCGCGTCACGCTGTCCCAGAAGCCGCCCCGATGCTCGGGATCGACGGCCTTGCGGCGATGGATGCGCAGGGCATTGACCTTGTCGCCCAGCAGTCCCAGCACGGCCGGGAGCAGCGTGAGCGAGGCCAGCACGGCGATGACGACCACGAAGATGGCGCCCGCCCCGAGGCTCTTGAAGATCGAGTTCGGGATGAGAATCATCCCGATGAGGGCCAGGACGACGGTCATGCCGCTGAAGAACACGGCCCGGCTGGCGGTGGCGCCGGTGGCTTCGATGGCATCGAGCTTGTCCTTGCCGCGCAGGCGCTCCTCGCGGTAGCGGGAGACGACGAACAGCGAGTAGTCGATGCCCACGGCCAGGCCCATCATCGAGATCATGTTGGTGACGAAGAACGAGAACTGGACGATCTGTCCGACCACCGACACCACGCCGACGGCGACGAAGATCGACGCCATCCCGATGATGACCGGCACGACGCCGGCCACCACGGCCCCGAAGACCACGACCAGGATGACGAGCGCGGCCAGGATGCCGACCGACTCGCCCTTGGCCAGGTCCTCCTCGGAGACGGTATTGAAGTCGTCACCGAGGGCGGCCGGCCCGAAGATCCGGGTGGTGAAGCCGCTCTCCGCGCGGTCCTCGACGACCGCCTGCAGCTTGGGGATCAGGTCGATGGCATCCTCGGGCGATCCGGCCAGGAGCGTGGGAAGCAGGGTGGCATGGCGGTCCTTCGAGACCAGGCCTGCCTCCTCGCCCGCCTCGGCGAACGTGTCGACGCGCTCCACCACATCGCCGCCGAGGCCCCTGAGGTCCCCGGCCAGCGCCTTCACGTAGCTGGAGAAGGCGGGGTCGTCGACCGTGGACGACTCGTTGCGGACGATCACGATCTCGGTGTCCCGCTCGGCACCGGTGAGGCGGTCCTCCAGCAGCTTCTCCGCCTGGTTGGCCTCGGGATTGTTGGTCATCTCGACGTCGGTGGTGGTGGCGCTGCTGAGCAGGCTGCCGCTGGCGGCTCCGGCGGCGGCCATCAGGACCAGCCAGATCCCGACGGTCCGCCACGGGTGACGGCTGCTCGCCCGCGCCATCGATTGCGGGGAAAGTCGCATGCTGGTCTCCTCCCACGCCGGAACTGCCCGCCCCACCCGGAGAGCACGCCCGGCCGAAGTTGATTGTTAACCCTGTTAACTAGCACGGTCGGCAGGAGGGATCAAGGGGTTTCGTCGTAGGACCGGCGGGTGCCGGGGCCATTACCCTCGGGCGGCGTGGCTCCGCCGCACACCGAGCGAACGGTCGTCGACGCCGTGCCGAAGGACCTCTTCATCGCCGGCCGCTGGGTCGAGGCTGCGTCGGAGCGGCGCTTCCCGGTCGACGATCCGAGCACCGACCGGGCGCTGTGCGAGGTGGCCGACGCCGGCGCCGACGACGGTCTGGCCGCCCTCGCCGCCGCCACCGCAGCCCAGCAGGCGTGGGCCCGCCACCCGCCCCGCGAGCGTGGGGAGATCCTGCGCCGGGCCTGGCAGTCGATCACCGACCGGGCCGACGATCTCGCCCTCCTCATAACCCTCGAGATGGGCAAGCCCCTGGCCGAGTCGAAGGCGGAGGTGGCCTACGGCGCGGAGTTCCTGCGGTGGTTCTCGGAGGAGGCCGTGCGCATCGACGGCGGGTACGGGGTGGCGCCCAACGGTCAGGGTCGCCTCGTCACCCTGCGCCAGCCCGTGGGCCCGTGCCTCCTCGTCACACCCTGGAACTTCCCGCTCGCCATGGGAACCCGGAAGATCGGTCCGGCGGTGGCAGCCGGTTGCACGATGGTCGTGAAACCGGCTGAGCAGACGCCGCTCACGATGCTGGCGCTGGGCGCCATCCTGGACGAGGCGGGCCTGCCGCCGGGCGTGTGCAACGTGGTGCCGACGTCGGCACCGGAGGCCGTGGTGGGACCGCTGCTCGCCGACCGGCGGCTCCGGAAGCTGTCGTTCACCGGCTCCACCGAGACGGGCCGGCTGCTGATGGCGCAGGCCGCCCCCAACGTGCTGCGGGTGACCCTGGAACTGGGAGGCAACGCGGCCTTCGTGGTGTTCGACGACGCCGACCTCGACCTGGCCCTCGAGGGCGCCATAGCTGCCAAGATGCGCAACGTCGGCGAGGCATGCACCGCCGCCAACCGCTTCCTCGTGGCCGGCGCCGTGGCCGACGAGTTCGCGGTGCGGCTCGCCCAGCGCATGGCCTCGCTCACCGTCGGACGGGGCACAGACGCAGGGGTCGACGTCGGCCCGCTCATCGACAGTTTCCAGCGGGCCAAGGTGGTGGATCTGGTGGACGACGCCGTGCGCGGCGGCGCACGCGTCCTCACCGGCGGGCGACCGCCCGACGGTCCGGGCTCCTACTACCCGCCGACGGTGCTCACGGACGTGCCCCGCGGCGCCCGCATGCTGTACGAGGAGATCTTCGGACCCGTCGCACCGGTGGTCCCGTTCTCCGCTGAGGACGAGGCGATCGCCACCGCCAACGACACCGAGTACGGCCTGGTGGGCTACGTCTTCACCCGTGACCTCGACCGCGCCATACGGGTGGCCGAACGGCTGGAGACGGGGATGGTGGGGATCAACCAGGGAGTCGTGTCGAACCCCGCCGCTCCGCTGGGTGGCGTGAAGCACTCCGGATTCGGCCGGGAGGGCGGCCACGAGGGCACGCTCGCCTATCTCGACACGAAGTACGTCGCCATCCGCACCTGACACCCCGGGCGGGCGGGCGTGGTGTGGCGGCGGAGGTTCGCGGTCGGCGTGTCGGGGAAACACCGTGACGGGGGGGACGTCGAACGGAGGCTCGAATGGATCCGAAGGTCGCTTTCTGGTTCTACCTCGCCGCGGTGGTGTGCTTCGTCCTGGCTGCCGCGGGTGAGGGATGGAGGTTCGGGAGCCTGGGACGCCGAGGAGCGGCGCCCCGGATCTCGCTCGTGCCGCTCGGCCTGGCGCTGTTCGCCTTCCCGACCATGTGGACGGTGGGCACGCAGGCGTTCTGAACGCCCGTCCCCGGTCGCCCTGGTCCAGCCGTGGTGGCGGGCTGTCGCGACGTCAGTCCTCCAGCTCCTCGCCCTCGTAGGTCCGGAGGTTCCCGAAACGGCTCTGCACGCCCATGGGCGACGTCACGAAGACGTCGGCCAGCTCCTGCCACGAATGGCCCTTGGCGCGGGCCTGGCCGACGAGGATCCGCAGGACGGTGTCGAGGTACGGGCCGGCGGTGTTCGCCTGCGCGATACGGGGCAAGACCGGCCTGCGACTGTCGACGGCCTGCTCGAGGAGCGTCGTCAACTGGGCCACGACCTCGGCGAGGCCGTCGTTGTCGTCGGGCATGGCGAGGAATCCTAGGAGCACGGGCTTGGCGGCGCGACAATGGAGCATGGCCGCGGAGGGTTCAGAACTGCTCGCGATGGCACTGGAGCTCCAGGCGGAAGGCACCGGGGACGAGGAGGCGGTGGCGTCGCTCGTGGAGGCGGCGCACGGCAGCGCCACCACGCTGATGAGCGGGTGCGCCTACGCCCTGTCCCTCGCCCGCGGCATGCCCTACGACTCCGCCAACCAGCGCACGCTCCGGCTCCTCACGGCGGCCCTGCAGCACGCCGTGCACACGAGCGGCGAGGAGCCCTCCGAGGATCGTGACTCGCTGCTGCGGCACATCGTCGAGGTGGCCGGTGGGGCGGCAATGGCACCACCGGCCGTGGCCTCCCGCATCGCCGAGCTCGACGCCGACCTGGAGACACTGCGCCCCGCCAGCGACAACGAGGCGCCGGCCTCGTCCTGACCGGGCACCGGCTCGCGGTCGTCCCGGTCCTCTGGGACACTCGCTGGGATGGGCTGCGTCATCCGGACCGAGGACCTGAGCCGTCGCTTCGGCGACCGGCCGGCGCTCGACGGTGTGAGCCTCGACGTGGAGGAGGGCGAGATCGTCGCCCTGCTCGGGCCGAACGGTGCCGGGAAGACCACCACGGTGCGGCTGCTCAACGGCGTGCTCCGGCCCGACCGGGGCCGGGCCGACGTGCTCGGCCTCGACCCGTGGACCGACGGCACCGAGCTGCGCCGGCGCACGGGCGTCCTCACCGAGACGGCCGGGCTCGACGACCGCCTCACGGCGAGGGAGAACCTGGTGCTCGTCGCCGGCATCCGGGGCATCGAGCGGACCGACGCCCGGGGCCGGGCCGGCGAGCTCCTGGAGCGGTTGGGGATGGCGGCCGACGCCGACCGGAGCGTGCAAGGGTTCTCGACGGGGCAGCGCAAGCGGGTCGCCCTCGCCCTCGCCCTGCTCCACGACCCCGAGGTCCTGTTCCTCGACGAGCCCACCTCGGGGCTCGACCCGGCGGCCTCGAGGGACGTGGTCGAGCTCATCGCCGACCTGGCCCGTGAGCGGCACCGCACCGTCATGCTGTGCACGCACTTCCTGGGCGACGCCGGCCGGCTGTGCCACCGCATGGCGGTGCTCCACCGCGGGCGGCTCAAGGCCTTCGGGACGACCGCCGAGCTGGCCGCGGGGCTGTGGCGGGGCATCGTCGTGGACCTCGACTTCGGGCGCCCGGCGGCCGGAGCGGAGCTCACGGCGGTGGCGTCGTCGGCCGGGGTGCTCGCGGCCGAGGGAACCGGCATCGGCGCGCGCGTGCGCGTGGCCGATCGCGAGGCGGTGCCACCGCTGGTGTCGTCGCTGGTGGCGCGCCACGTGCCCGTCTACGGCGCAGTCCCCCGCCCGCCGACCCTGGAGGACGTGTACTTCGCCCTCCAGGACGGCGACTGGGACGGCGGGGCCGACGGGCGATGATCCTGTCCGGGCCCGTGGAGGCGGTCATCCGCAAGGACCTCACCGCCATCCGCCGATCCAAGGCCGTCGTCATCCCGATGATCGCCGTGCCGCTCCTGCTCCTGGTGCTCCTGCCACTGGGCATCGGCCTGGCCGCCCGGTCCCAGCACCACGCCGACGTGAGCGGCTTCCTGGCCCGCCTCCCCGACAACGTCGTGGCACCGATCGTCCGCCTGCCGGCGGACGAGCAGCTCGTCGTCCTGGTGAGCGGGTACCTGCTCGCTCCGCTCTTCCTCATCGTCCCCCTGATGGTGGCGGCCGTCCTCGCCGCCGACGCCTTCGCCGGCGAGAAGGAGCGGCGCACCATAGAGACGCTGCTGTACCTGCCCATACCGGACCGGCAGCTGTTCTACGCCAAGGTCCTCGGCGCCTTCGTGCCCGCCCTCGTCGTGTCGTGGGCCGGTTTCGTCCTGTTCGCCTTCGTGACCAACACCGTCGCCTGGCCGGTGACGCACCGCATCTTCGTGCCCACGCGCCTGTGGGCCGTCGTCATCCTGTGGGTCGCCCCGGCCGTCGCCGCCCTCGGCATGGGCGTGATGGTGCGCGTCTCGGCGCGGGCGAAGACCGCCCAGGAGGCCAACCAGCTCGGCGGCGCCGTGATCCTCCCGCTCATCTTCCTGGCCGTCGGACAGTCGACCGGGCTCCTTCTCGTCACCATGGAGGTCGCCCTGGGGATCGGCGCCTTCGTCTGGCTGATCGCCGGCGTGCTCATCGTCCGCGGCGCGCACCGCTTCACCCGGGACCGCATCCTCTCGACGTGAACGTCCTCTCCGCCTGAGCCTCCACCGGCCGAGGCTTCGGGCCGGCCGATGCGGTCGCACCGGCGGCGGCTGCGGGCCGGCTGAGGCTGTCGCACCCCCCTGCCTACGCTCGCGGGCATGGCGATGCGGGTCGACTGGGTGCGATACGGCCGGCCTGCGGCCATTGCGCTGCGGGCCGCCGTCGCCGCCGCCAAGGGCGACGAGCCCCTGGCACCGGTGACCGTCGTGGTACCCACGAACCACGTGGGGGTGGCCAGCCGCCGCCTGATCGGGACCGGGTCGCTCGGGCCGGCGTGCGGGCGGGGCGTGGGGGTCACCGCCGTCGACTTCCTCACTGTCGCCCGCCTGGCCGAGCTGCTGGGCGCCCCCGCGCTGGCCGCCGCCGGTCGCCGGCCGGTGTCCACCCCGGTGCTGGCCGCAGCCGTGCGCGCCGAGCTCGGGTCCGACCCCGGCGTGTTCGGGCCCGTCGCCGGGCACACCGCCACCGAAGCGGCCCTGGTCGGTGCCTATCGGGAGCTTCGCGATGTCTCCCCCGGCGCCGCCGCCGCCGTGGCCGCCCAGGGGGCGCGGGCGGCCGACGTGATCCGGGTCTGCCAGGCCACTGCACGCCGACTCGCCGCCGGGTGGTACGACGAAGTCGACCTCGCCGACGCCGCCCGGCTCGCCCTGCCCGGGGCGCGGGGCCGTCTCGGCCCGCTCCTCGTCTACCTGCCCCAGCGCCTCTCCCGGTGGGGAGCCCGCCTCCTCATCGCGGCCTCCGACGTCACCGACGTACACGTGCTGGCCGGCACCACGGGCGTGCCAAAGGCCGACGCAGAGGTGCAGGAGTCGGTCCGACGCCTCGCGGCAGGCGCGGGGGGCCCGCCCCGTGCCGACGAGGGCGGCTTCGCTACGGCGGGCGGCACGAGCGCCGGGCCGGACGCGGTCGGAGCGCCCTTCCTTCCCGATCCCGCCGCCGGGGGCGCCGCGGCGGCGGGCCGCACTCGTATCGTCACCACGTCCGATCCCGACGATGAGGTCCGCCACGCCGTCCGGGCGGTGGTCGATGCGGTCCGAGCCGGCACCCCCCTCGACCGCATCGCCATCCTGCACGCCGGGCGTCAGCCCTACGCCCGGCTGGTGCACGAGCACCTGGGAGCGGCCGGAATCGCCGTCAACGGCGCCGCCGTCATCCCGGTCGCCGGGCGCGTCGCCGGTCGGTCCCTCCTCGAGCTGCTGGCCATGACGGGCACGGGCGTCCACCGCAAGGACCTGTTCGCGTGGCTGGCGGCCACGCCCACCCGCCACGACGGCCGGCCCACTCCGGTGGCGGCGTGGGAGCGGCTGTCGCGGCGGGCCGGGGTGGTGGCGGGCAGGGACCAGTGGGATCAGCGCCTCGTGCGCCTCGGCGACGAGCTCGAGGCCCAGGCCGTCGCCGCCGAGGCGGAACCGGAGGCGCCCGCGTGGCTTGCCGACCGCCGCCGAGAAGACGCGGCGCGGGCCCGCTCCCTGCGCGGCTTCGTCCTCCGGCTGCTCGACGAGATCGACGCTGCCGCCGCGCACGTCCGGTCCTGGGCCGTGCACGCGGCATGGGCGGCGACGTTGCTCGACGACGTGGTCGGGGGTGCGTCCGAGCGACGGTCGTGGCCGGCCGACGAGCGGGCGGCGGCGGAGCGGGTCGACCGCGCCCTCGACCGGCTCGCCGCCCTCGATGCGGTGGAGGGCGAGGTCGGGCTCGACGTCTTCGCCCGCACGCTCGAGCTCGAGCTGGAGTCGGACCTCGGGCGGGTGGGCCGCTTCGGCCGAGGCGTCCTGGTCGGCGACGTGAGCATGGGGCTCGGCCTCGCCCTCGACCTGGTGGTCGTGCTCGGTCTGGTCGAGGGGGCGTTCCCGGCCCCCGTGCGCGACGACTCGCTCCTGGCCGACGTCGAGCGTGAGGCGGCCGGCGGCGAGCTCCCCCTCCGGCGCCAACGCGTCGACCGCCAGCACTGCCAGCTGCTCGCCGCACTGGCCGCCGGCCGCCGCCATCTCCTGTGCATCCCCCGTGGCGACCTTCGGCGCACGAGCGAGCGGGTTCCGTCCCGGTGGGCGCTCGACACCGCCTCGCAGCTGGCCGGTCGGCGCCTGTGGTCGCCCGACCTCCACGCCGCCGTCGAGCCCTGGCTCACCCATGTGCCGTCCTTCGGCGCCGGACTTCGGGTCATGACCTCCCCGGCCACCGACCAGGAGCACCGGCTCCGGAGCCTCCTGGGCGGCATCGACGTCGACGACGCCGCGCTGCGAGCAGGACGTGCCGTCGTCGCCGGCCGGCGCAGCGACTGCTTCACCCGCTTCGACGGTCACCTGGCCGGGCTCGCCATCCCATCGCCCGCCGATCGGGTCACCTCGCCCACCCGCCTCGAGCGGTGGGCCGCCTGCCCGTTCGGCTACCTGCTCGAGCACGTGCTCGGGGCCCGCCCGGTCGAGAACCCCGAGGAGCAGCTCACCATCTCGCCCCTCGACCGGGGCAACCTGGTCCACGAGGTGTTGGAGGCGTTCCTGGAGCTCGTGCTCCGACGACCACCGCAGGATCGGCCCGAGCCGAGCGAGCCCTGGTCGGAGGCCGACCGCAAGACGGTGGCGTGGCTCGGGAGGAAGCGCTGCGACGAGTACGAGGCCAGGGGACTGACGGGCAAGCCCATCTTCTGGCGCCGGGACCGGGACGCCATCCTCGCCGACCTCCAGCGGTTCGTCGACAAGGACGACGAGCACCGGCGTACGCACGGCACCCGGCCGCTGGCGGCCGAGCTGGCCTTCGGGATGCCCGACGCCGGGCTCGACGCCGTCGCCATCCCGCTGCCGGACGGGAGATCCGTGCGCTTTCGCGGGCGGGCCGACCGCGTCGACCTGGCTGACGACGCGACCGTCCACATCGTGGACTACAAGTCCGGGAGCGCCAAGAGCTACAGCGGCTTGTGCGCCGCCGACCCCGACCTGCGGGCCACCCGGCTCCAGCTCGCGGTTTACGGGGCGGCCGGATTCCGGCTGCTGGCCGACCTCCCCGACGGGGTAGACGCGTGCGGCGTCAGCGCCGAGTACTGGTTCATCTCCGCCAAGGGGCGCTTCGAGAGGATCGGCTACGTGGTCACGTCTGAGGTTCTCGATCGCGTCGGCCGGAACCTCGCCGTCGTCGTGGCCGGCATCGAAGCCGGCGTCTTTCCGCCCCGGCCGGTGGCCACCAGCACGGCCCTGTGGGTCGACTGCCACCCCTGCGACCCCGACGCCCTCGGCACGACCGAGCTGCGCCGGGCCTGGGAGCGCAAGCGCGCCCAGCCGGCCCTCGCCCCCTACGCCCGCCTGGCCGAGCCGCTCGCCGACCCGGCCGACGAGCTGACGATCGAGGAGGACGCCGCCGGTGGCAGCTGATCCCATCGCCGGGGCCCCCGGCGCAGCGCCGGCCGACCAACCGCAGCGGGACCGGATCTGCGGCGACCTGGGCACGACCCTGTTCGTCGAGGCGGGCGCCGGGTCCGGGAAGACCACCACGCTGGTCGACCGCATCTTCGCCCTGGTCACCGAGGGCGGGATCGAGCTCGCCGCCATCGCGGCCATCACCTTCACCGAGAAGGCGGCGGCCGAGCTGCGCGACCGCATCCGCCGTCGCCTCGAGGAGGCGGCCGCCGGCGACGACGAGGCGGGCCGGCGGTGCCGCAGGGCGCTCGACCAGCTCGACGGAGCGGCCATCGCGACCTTGCACTCCTTCGCCCAGCGCATCCTCTCCGAGCATCCCATCGAGGCGGGGATACCGCCCCGCCTCGAGGTGCTCGACGAGGTGACGTCGGGCGTCGAGTTCGAGCGCCGCTGGACGGCGTTCCGCGACGAGTTGCTCGACGACCCGGACCTCGAGCGCACCATCCTGCCGCTGCTGGCGTGCGGCGTGCCCCACGGCGCCCTGCGGGCGCTGGCCGTGGCCTTCGAGGACAACTGGGACCTGGTCGCCGAACGGGTGCCCGCCGTGGGGCCGGAACCACCGGGCGCCCGGGCCGTGCTCGAAGAGGCGCTGGCGGCGGTGGACGCCGTGTGCGCGGCCCGCCGTCACTGCGTGGCGCCCGGCGACAGCCTGCGCCGGCGCCTGGACGAGATCGCTGCCTACGCGGGAATTCTGCGAAGCGCCAGCGCGGGCGACGGTCTGAACGCCGAGCTGGCCATTCTCGACGCCCTGAACCCGAAGGCCTCACCGGCGCCGCCGAGCTTCTCGGCAGGAGGGATCGGCAGAAAGGCGAACTGGCGCACCGACCTCCCGACGCTCAGGGAGCAGGTCAAGCAGGCGGGTGCGGGCCTTGGCGACGTGCGGCGGGCCGTGGCGGTGGCGTGCGCCCAACGCATCGGCGCGGTCATCCGCCGCTTCACCCTCGGGGCGGCCGACGAACGGCGGCGATCGGGACGCCTCGAGTTCCACGACCTCCTGGTGCTGGCCCGGGCCCTGCTCCGCGACCCCGAGCACGGGCCCTCGGTGCGCACGAGGCTGCACCAGCGCTACCAGCGCCTGCTGCTCGACGAGTTCCAGGACACCGACCCGATCCAGATCGAGCTGGCCGTGCGCATCGCCGCCGGCGACCCGGGCGGCGGCGAGGCGGGTGCACGCCACTGGGCCGATGTGCCGGTGGGTCCCGGCCGCCTGTTCGTGGTGGGCGACCCCAAGCAGTCCATCTACCGCTTCCGCCGTGCCGACATCGCCACCTTCCTCACCGCCCAGGCCACGTTCGGAGCCCGTCCCGGCGGCGGCGTCGTCCTCACCGCCAACTTCCGGTCGGTGTCCCCCGTCGTCGAATGGGTGAACCACGTCTTCTCCGCGCTCATGAGCGAGGCCCCGGAGCTCGACGTGCCGGTGCCGTCGCAGCCTCCCTACGTCGGCATCGAGGCACACCGTCCTCCATCCCCGAGCGGACCGGCTGTCGCCGTGCTCGGCCGCCAGCCGCACCCGAAGGGCTCGACCGCCGACGCCATCCGCGCCGCGGAGGCGGCCGAGGTGGCGGCCACCGTGGGTCGGGCGGTGGCCGAGAAGTGGAGCGTCGCCGACCCCAGGGCCCCTGGGGAGTGGCGGGCGGCCCGCCTCGGCGACATCACCGTGCTCGTCCCGGCCCGCACCTCCCTCCCCTTCCTGGAGAATGCCCTGGAGGCCGCCGCTCTGCCCTACCGGGCCGAGTCGAGCTCGCTCGTATACGCCACCAGGGCGGTGCGCGACGTCGTGATGGTGCTGCGGGCGGTGGACGATCCCACCGACCACCTGCGGATCGTCTCGGCTCTGCGCACTCCGTTGCTGGCCTGCGGCGACGACGACCTCTTCCGTTTCAAGGTCGAACGACGGGGTCGGTGGAGCTACCTGAGCACCCAGCCCAGCTCGGTCCCCGACGACGATCCCGTGCGCGCCGGGCTCGCCTACCTGCGCGCCCTCCACGACCTGCGCCAGTGGTCGGCGCCGTCGGAGCTGCTGGAGAAGATCGTCCGGGACCGCCGGGCCCTCGAGCTCGGCTTCGCCGACGGCCGCCCGCGCGACGTGTGGCGCCGCCTGCGGTTCCTCGTCGACCAGGCCCGGGCCTGGTCCGACGCCACGGGGGGGAGCCTCCGCCAGTACCTGCGCTGGGTCGAGCTGCAGAGCGCGGAGGGCGCCCGAATGGCCGAGGCCGTCCTGCCCGAGACCGACGACGACGCCGTGCGCATCATGACCATCCACGCCGCCAAGGGCCTCGAGTTCCCGATCACCATCGTCTCGGGCCTGTCCACCGTGCCGCAGGCCAGGGCGGCGCCTGCGGAGGTCGTCTTCCCGCCGGCGCCGGCGACGGTGGGCTACCGCCTGGCCGGGCAGGTCACCACCCCCGAGTACGACGCATGGAAGCCCATCGACGAGCAGATGGGCTTCGACGAGCGGATCCGCCTCCTCTACGTGGCCTGCACTCGCGCCCGCGACCACCTCGTGGTCTCCCTGCATCGCAAGGTGCGGGCGTCGTCGCCCCCCAAGCCGACTGCTCGTACCAACGCCGAACTGGTCGTGGCCGGGATGGGGCCGATGCTCGACGCGCTGCCCGACGGCGCGCCGTCCGACGGCGACGAAGCACCCCAGGCGGTCGCGACGGCAACGGCACCGCCGTCGCCCATCCCTGCGTTCCGGGCCTGGGCCGACGAGCGCGCGACCACCCTCGCCCGGGCGTCGATTCCCACCGTCGTCGCCGCCACCGCCCTCACCGACGACGAGACGCCTGACGCGGAGGGCAATGCCGACCCCGACGCCGACGCTCACCCCCGGAGCGTGCCCGCCGTCGACACGACGGGCGGCCCCGGCGAGCCGGACGCCGACCCGGGCCTGCGCAAGCGGCCGCGAGACCTCGACCTCCCGCCCTGGCTCAAGGGCCGGTACGGCACGGCCGTGGGTCGAGCCGTGCACGGGGTGCTGCAGGCGATCGACCTGGCCGGCGGGACCGGCCTCGACGCCGCCGTTGCCGCCCAGTGCGAGGCGGAGGCGGTACCCGACCGAGCGGACGACGTCCGCCGCCTGGCCGAGGCCGCTCTCCGGTCGCCCTCGGTGCGGGAGGCAGCGGGTTGCGCCCACTGGCGGGAGGTCTATGCCTGCACCCCGGTCGCCGGCGATCGTCTCCTCGAGGGCTACGTCGACCTCTTGTACCGCACGCCCGAGGGACTGGTGATCGTCGACCACAAGACGGCATCCACCGCCGATCCGGCCGAGCTCGACCGCAGGGTTGAGGCGTACCGGCTCCAGGGAGCGTCCTACGCAGTGGCCGTCGGCGCGGCCACGGCCGAGGACGTCGTCCGCGTCACGTTCGTCTTCCTCACGCCGGAGGGCGCCGTCGAGCGCCACCTCGACGACCTGCCCGGATCGATGGACCGCGTCCGCGAACTGGTCGCAGCGGGCCGGGAGATGACCACCGACTGAGTCCAGGCCTCTCAAACTGCTGCGTCGAAACGGACGAAGCCGCCCAGTCAGGGCTCGATATAGGCCACCGTGGCGGATGTTTTGGCCGTGCGTTTCGTGTCACCGTGGCTACGAGGACGGCGCCTGTCGCCTGCCTCTTGGCGAAGCACGACACGGAGGACTGAGATGCGGGGCGGACTGACTCGGCGGCTGACGGCGGCCGGAGCACTCATTGCGACGCTGGGCCTCGTCATGGTGGGACTGGCGACCGTCCCGTCGGCGGCCGACCTGGGCGACGCTCCGCCGGCGGAGGCGTTCATCGCCGCCGGTCGAGGCAACCTCGAGGGCACCGAGGTGTTCCAGGACGAGACCGGCCTCCCGTGCTTCCGGACGACTCGCTCGGTCTTCGGCTTGCGGGGCGTCGGCTCCTACGAGGGCCGGACCGTCTCCGGCGGCCAAGTCGTCTACGGCGCCGAGATCGCCGCGTCCGGGACCATTCACGGCGACGGCCCCCTCCACGTCGAGGTTGAGAACACGGAGCCCTACTACCACGGCATCACCGGCACCTACGGCACCGAGACCGGCGGCGGGGCGGGCTGCAACCCCGCCGCCTCCGGGACCCCCATCCCAGCCGAGTTCCGCATCTTCGCCGCCGAGGGCTGGGCCGACACCGACGGCGACACCGACGTCGACGTCCTCACCGGCAGTGCCTGGGTCTACCGGGTCGACGCCAACGGCGACAAGGTGCCCTGCCGAGGCATGGGGTCGTTCGCCCGGGGCACGCCGGACATCTCCGACACCAACAAGTGGGTGGCCGAGTGGACTCTGAGCGAGGACTGCACGGTCCTTGGCAACGCCGCCGGCATCCCGGGCACGGGCACGTCTCCGAGGGGCACGTTCCACACCCATCACGGCTCGCACTCGCCGTGCTTCGGCGACTTCTGCCCAAACAACATCAAGGCGGACTACGAACAGTTCCTTCCCAAGCCCGGGCCCTACCTGGGCCTGAGCGGACCGTCCTCGGCCGCCGTGGGCTGCGAAAAACCCGTCACCCTCACCGCCCGGCTCACCGTCAGCGGCTGGCCCCAGGCCAACACCGCGGTGTCCTTCGCGGTCGCAGGACCGACGCCGGGCGTGCCCCCCGCCGGGGCAGGGACCACCGACGAAGACGGCAAGGCGACGTTCACATTCACTGCCGCCCGGGCCGGCGACTACACGGTGACTGCCACCGCCACCTACAACGGCGTCCAGCGCAGCGCCACGCACGTGGTCCACTACCAAGACCCGCCACCGCTCAGCGTCGGCTTGGCCGTACCACCCAGGGGGCAGACCGAGGAGGCGGCGACCGTCACCGCCACCGTGACGGACGCCTGCGGCCCCTTGTCCGGCGCCACCGTCGCCTTCAGCACCGCCTTTCCGTCCCAGGGGGTGCCCTGGACCGGCCAGGCCACCCCCCCGTCGGGCAGTGCGATCACCGACGCCAACGGCCAGGCGACCTTCAGCTTCACCGGCAGCCGCGCCGGCGACTACCGCGTCACGGCGGCGTCGACTCTCCCTTCGGGAGAGCACGCCGAAGCAACCAGGACAGTGCCGATCGAGGTCAACACGCTCGAGCGAAGGGACGCCCTTGCGTTCCCGCCGGAGGAGCCAGGGCTCGATCGGGCGATGGTCGACCCGACCGGCCGCTACGGCTACTTCACCGGTAGCAACCAGGTGAGCAAGATCGACCTGAGCACGTTCCAACGAGTCGGACCGGTGGCGCTCCTCACCGCACCCGACGGGCTCATCGCGCCCATCAAGTCGGTGGCCATGGACCCCGCGGGCCGCTACGCCTACGTGGGCACCGACTACAACCGCGTCGACCAGGGGTCGAACCAGACCCACCGCGTCGGCGCCGTGATCAAGGTCGACCTCCAAGCCATGGTCCAGGTGGCCACGCTCGACCTGCTCGAGGGCGAGACCAAGCTCACGACGGCGCTGGTCGACAGGTCCGGCGACTTCGCCTACTTCGGAAACGGGGGGACCCCGGGCCAGGTGATCAGGATCGACCTGGGCTCCTTTTCGAGGGCGGGCTCGCTCACGCTGGGCGCGGGCGAGGAGGATCTCCTGGCGTCGACGATCGACCCGGCCGGCCGGTACGCCTACCTGGGCGTGACCGACAACAGGAACGGCTGGGTGGTCAAGATCGACCTCGCCACGTTGCGGCGGGTTGGCTCGATCACGCTTGCGGCTGGGGAGGCGGATCCCGTCACCGCCCTGATGGCCCCGAGCGGCGATGCCGCGTACTTCGGGGAGCAGGGCACGCCGGGACGGGTGGTCAAGATCGACCTCGGCCGGTTCGAGCGTGCGGGAGCCGTCGTCTTCTCTCCGGACGAGCCCATCGCCGACACTTCGGCGGCGGTGATGTCGCCCACCGGCGACTTCGCCTACTTCTCGAGCGGCGACCGCCAGTACAACAGCGTGACCGGGGAATTCGGACCGGCGAAGGTGGTCAAGGTCGACCTGCGGTCGTTCCGTCGGCATCATGCCATCGCCATGGGTTCCGGCGAGGAACAGCTCGCGTCCGGCCTCATCGACCCGGCCGGCGACTACGCCTACTTCGGCACTAGGAACAAGGCGAACACGGTCAGTACCATCCAGCCCGCACCCGACAAGGTCGTCAAGGTCCGCCTCAGGCGCCCCCCCAACCCGGCGCTGGCGGCCGACGCTGACGCCTACGCAACCGACTACGCCACGCCGCTCACCATCGCCGCCCCCGGCGTGCTCGACGGTGACGTCGACAACGGCGACGGCGACCCCCTCGTCGCCGGCCAGCCCACCAAGCCGGCCCACGGCACCGTGGTGCTGAACCCGAACGGCTCGTTCACCTACACGCCCGACACCGGTTTCGCCGGCACCGACACCTTCACCTACACCGCCTCCGACGGCATGGACTACTCGGCCCCGGCCACGGTGTCGATCGAGGTGGCCCCGCCTCCCGGCCTCACCGGCAACGCCTACGGCTTCCGGGCCGACGTGAGCCTGTTCGGCGGGCCGCCGGGGTCCCGGGGCCCGGCGCCCACGGTGGCCCTGGCCTCCGACGGCGCCGACTCGCCCCGCGACGCCTCGGTCAACAGCGCCGAGGCCGTCTACGGCCCGGCCACCATCTTCAAATCCGGCCCCATCGACGTCCACGCCGAGGGGGCACTGACACCCCGCCGCTACGCCACCACCAAGGCCACCGTCACCGGCCACCCCGATCCCGCCGAGCGGCCCGGCCCGTTGCTCTACGACGCCCTGGTCGCCACCTGCACGGCCACCACGGCCGGGAGCAGCGGCACCATGCGCGCCACCAACGTGGTGGTGGAGACCAAGTACGACCCCGACACCCAAGAGCCGGTCGAGGTCCACCCGGTGCCGGCCAGCCCGCCGCCGGGCTACACGGTGGAGGGCACCATCGACCACGTGGGCGACTCGTTCCGCATCGTGTTCAACGAGCAGGTGGCAAGCGCCGGTGGCGCCCTGCGGTCGGTCAACGCCGCCCACATGTACCTGCTCGGGCCCATCGCGGTGGGCGAGGTGGTCATCGGCCACACCGAGTGCGGGGCCCCGCCCCATACCGGATCCAACACCGCCCCGTCGGCGGCCGACGACGCCTACACCGTCGCTGGGGGCACCACCCTCGCCGTGGCCGCCCCCGGACTGCTGGGCAACGACGCCGACGCCGACGCCGACACGCTGACGGCAACAGCAGCCGGCGCGACGCCCCACGGGAGCGTCACCGTGGCCCCCGACGGGGGCTTCACCTACACCCCCGACCCCGGGTTCTCGGGGCCCGACACCTTCACCTACACCGCCACCGACGGCTTCGGGGGCGCCGACACCGGCCTGGTCACCGTCACCGTGGGCGCCGCCGGTCCGAAGGTGTCGGTGGGCGACGTGTCGGTGTCCGAGGGCGACGCCGCCACCCGGGCCGCCGTCTTCACCGTCAGCTTGTCCAAGCCGTCCACCTCGGCGGTCAGCGTCGCCTACGCCACCGCCAACGGCACCGCCACCGCCGGCTCCGACTACACGGCCAAGTCGGGAACGCTGAGCTTCGCCCCCGGGGCCACCTCGGCCAAGGTCAAGGTCCCCGTCGCCGGCGACACC
>DATAIT010000054.1 GCA_036262515.1 Acidimicrobiales bacterium
CCCTTCCCCGGGTGAAGGTCCCGTCGGTCGTGCTGGAGATCCTCGCCGGGATCGTCGTCGGGCCGTCGGTGCTGGGCTGGGTCTCCGTCGACCAGCCCATCGCCGTGCTGGCCCTGGTGGGGCTGGCGTTCCTGCTCTTCCTGGCCGGGCTGGAGATCGACCTGGCGGCGCTGCGCTGTGATCTGCTCCGGCTGCCGCTCATCGGCTTCGTTGTCACGCTCGCGCTCGGGCTGGCCGCCGGCGTCGGCTTCTCCGCCGCCGGATGGGTCAAGAACCCGCTGTTCCTGGCCATCGCCCTGTCCGCCACGTCGTTGGGCCTCGTGGTCCCGGTCCTGAAGGACGCCGGTCACGCCGACCGGCCCCTCGGCCAGCTCACCATCGCCGGTGCCACGGTGGCCGACTTCGGCGCCGTGATCCTGCTCTCGCTGCTGTTCTCGGAGTCGGAGGGCGGGACGGCCAGCAGGCTGATCACGCTGGGCCTGTTCGCGGCGGTGATCGGGGCCGTGGCGCTCACGCTCGCACGAGCCGGGCGCAGCGTTCGCATCGACGCGGTCCTCGTCCGCCTCCAGGACACCACGGCGGAGATCCGCGTGCGCATCGCCGTGGCACTGCTCATCGGCTTCGTCGCCCTCGCCGCCCACGTCGGCCTGGAGACGATCCTCGGGTCGTTCATGGCCGGCGCCGTCCTGGGCATGGTCGACCGCGACACCCTGAGCCACCCGCAGTTCCGTTCGAAGCTGGAGTCCGTCGGGTATGGCTTCGTCATTCCGGGCTTCTTCGTAACGAGCGGTCTGCGCTTCGACCTCGACGCGCTGACCGCCAGCCCGTCGGCGCTCGCCCGTGTCCCACTGTTCCTGGCCGCCCTGCTGGCGGTGCGCGGCGTCCCTGCGCTTTTGTACGGGCGCAGTCTGGGCAAGGATGGGGCGGTGACCGCTGCGCTCCTGCAGGCGACGTCGCTGCCGTTCCTCGTCACGGCCACGGGGATCGGCGTCGCCGTCGGTGCCATCACCGCCGTCACGGCCGCAGCCCTGGTATCCGCCGGGCTGGTGTCGGTCGTGCTGTTCCCCCCGCTGGCGGTCGCCCGACTGCGCAGGCTGCAGCCGGCCGGCGTTGTCCACCAGCCGAGTCCCCTGGCCAATCGGCCAATGGGCACCCAGGACTGACGACACACCCACAGGAGGACCTCGACCCATGTCCGTCACCGCCGACGCCGAGATCGAGGTCCAGCCCACGTTCTCCGAGGTGCGCCGCCTCACCGACCGCCTGGCCGCGCCGCTGAGCGCGGAGGATCAGACGGTCCAGTCCATGCCAGACACGAGCCCCACCACCTGGCATCGGGCGCACACGACGTGGTTCTTCGAGACGTTCCTCCTCGAGCAGTCGGTGCCGGGCTACCAGTCCTTCCACCCCGGCTACTGCTACCTGTTCAACTCGTACTACGAGGCTGTGGGTCCCCGGCACGCCCGCCCCCAGCGCGGCCTCATCACCCGGCCCGGCGTGGCCGAGGTCAGTCGGTACCGGGCCGAGGTCGACGCCGCCATGGACACCCTCGTGCGCCGCGGCCTCCCCGAGGAGATCGAGCCCCGGCTCGGCCTCGGACTGCGCCACGAGCAGCAGCACCAGGAGCTGCTCGTGATGGACATCAAGCACGTGCTGTCCTGCAACCCGCTGCTCCCGGCGTACGGGCCGCTCCCGTGGTCCGGCCGGACGGCCCCGTCAGCGGGCGGTTGGCGCACCCATGACGGCGGGGTGGTGGAGATCGGACACGCCGGGGGGCACTTCGCGTTCGACAACGAAGGCCCCCGTCACGAGGTGCTGCTGCGGCCGTTCGAGATCGCCGACATCCTCGTCACGTGCGGGGATTGGGAGGCGTTCATCGCCGACGGCGGGTACGCCCGGCCCGAGCTGTGGATGTCCGACGGGTGGGCCGCCGTGCAGGCGAACGGCTGGGAGGCCCCGTTGTACTGGCATCGGGCCGACGACACGTGGCAGGTGTACTCGCTGGCCGGCCTGGAGGCCCTCGACCCTGCCGCGCCGGTCCTGCACGTCAGTTGGTACGAGGCGGACGCCTTCGCCCGCTGGGCCGGAGGGCGGCTGCCCCTCGAGGCGGAGTGGGAGGCCGTGGCGCCGGAGCCGGCGGCGGCGGACGTGACGACCACGACGGCCGCCGGCTGGTACGGGGCCGCCTGGCAGTGGACGGCCAGCGCCTACACGGCCTACCCCGGTTTCCATCCCGCCCCCGGAGCGGTGGGCGAGTACAACGGCAAGTTCATGGTGAACCAGCAGGTGCTGAGGGGAAGCTGCCTGGCCACCCCGCCGGGACACGCCCGGCGGACCTACCGCAACTTCTTCCCGCCCTCCGCCCGATGGGCATTCTCGGGCCTGCGCCTGGCGCGCGACCCGGCCTGATTCTCACCCGACACGCTCTCCACGGGCGAGGGCTCGACGGAGCGCCGGAGCCAGATCGCCCCGGTCGACGGCGACGGCGACATCGAGCTCGAGGTCGAGCCAGTCCGCCATGAGGCGCAGCTCGGCGGCCAGCGCGCCGGCAACCGTCGCCGTGTCGACATCCGGCTCCGCCCACGCGGCCTGGACGAGAAGGCGGCGGCCGGCACGGTCGGCCTTGAGGTCGACACGGGCGACGAGGTCGTCCCCCAGCAGGAACGGCAGCACGTAGTAGCCGTGGACCCGTTTGGACACCGGCGTGTACACCTCGAGGCGGTAGCGCATCCCGAACAGCCGCTCCGTGCGGACCCGGTTCCATATGAGGGAGTCGAACGGTGACAACAGCGCCCGAGCCGCCGCCCGGCGGGGTCGCCTGGCGCCGGCGTGCAGGTACCAGGGCGGGGGGTGGTCTCCCACGGCCACGGGCACGAGCACGCCGTGCTCCACCAGCTCGGCGACCCGAGGCCGCACGTCGTCGATGCTCATCCGGTAGTAGTCGGCCAGGTCCCGTGCCGATGCCACGCCGAGGGCCCGCGCCGCCTGTTCGAGCAGTGTCCGGTGGGCGTCCTCCTCGGCCGGCGTGGGCGCGGCCAGCACGGCCGCCGGGAGCACGCGGGCGGGCAGGTCGTAGACCCGTTCGAAGCTCCGGCGGCGGCCGGCCGAGGTGACCTCGCCGGCCCAGAACAACCACTCCAGCGCCGTCTTTCCGTCGGCCCATCCCCACCAGGGGCCGACCGCCGAGCCGCCTTCGGACAGCTCACTCGCAGCCAGCGGCCCCCGGTCGCGCACTTCGTCGAGGACGCACTCCACGTATCCCGGGCGCTCGCGCTGGATGCGGCGCATGCGGCCCCACGCCGCTGTCGACGCTCGCGCCATCCGCCAGCGCAGGGCCGGCTGGAGGTCGACTGGAAGGAAGCTGGCTTCGTGCCCCCAGTACTCGAAGAGGTCGCGGTGCACGCCGGTGACGAGGTCGAGCGTGGCTCTGGGGTACCCGCCCAACCGGGAGAAGAACGGGAGGTAGTGCGATCGCACGACCACGTTGACAGAGTCGATCTGGACGACCCCCAGGCGGGCGGCCACGCTCTTGAGGAGGCGCCGGCCCACCGTGCCTGCGGGCCTGGGCGCGGCGAGACCCTGGGCCGCGATGGCGATTCGCCGCGCCTGTGCCGGCGTCAGCCGAGCGACGGGGGCCGGTCCGCGGCGAGCCGGCCCGCCTGTTCGCACGTTCGGACGTCAGCGGTGGGACGGCTCGAGCGCGGCGAAGTAGGCGGCGTTCGGATCGATCCGGCGCATGCGCTCCGGGTCCTTGGACGTCCGGGAGTGCATGTAGCGGTAGGCGCCCTCTTCGATGCAGATGTCGTCCATGTCGTCGGCGATGCGGTCCAGCAGCTCGTCGGTCATCTTCTTGCGATCGATCGCCACGTAGAACAGGATCTCCGCCCATCGACGGTCGTCCGGACGTTTGCGCGTCAGATACTCCGAGTGGATGCCCTTGACGTAGAGCGTGATGACTGTGAAGCACCCGGTGCGGCGGCGGTAGTCCTTGAGGAGGGCCGACAGTCGCCGGCACACGGCGTCGAAGGAACGCATCGGCGCGATGGCGACCAGATACCGGGTGGGCTCGCCCACCGTGGCGTCGAGGATCTTGTCGGAGAACGTCTCGGCGTTCTTCACGGTGGCGTAGCGCGGGCTCAACACGATGCCGGCCAGCCCCACGTACTTGAGCGCCCGGTCGAGGGCACCGGGCAGCCGGCCGCTGACGTAGCCGATCGAATGGAGGAACCCGTACGCGATGTCGTTCCGCCGCCGGGCGGCGGTCGTCTGCGCCGTGTCGGTGTAGATCGAGAACTGGCCCAGCCCGCCCATGCCGAAGTCGACCCACATGCCGCGCATGAAACGGGCCTCGTCGGGCGGCTGGTACAGGTGCACATAGGCCTTCGACAGGAACTGGTCGAACTCCCGGTACAGCTTCAGGTCGTTCTCCCAGAGCGTGTCGTACTTGGCGACTCGGATCACGCGCACCGTGATGGTGGCGATCACGCCGTGGCGTCCGAGCCCGAGCACCAGCCGGTAGAAGTCGTCGGCGTCCTCTGTCCGGCTGCACGTGTGGAGCTCACCGTCCCAGTCCACCCACTCGAGGCGCTCGACGATGTCGACGAAGAGCCCGTAGCGGAACGACGAGGCGCTGATGCCGCCCACCGACACGAACCCGCCGACGGTGACATGGGCGTGGTCGCCGATCACCGGCAGGCCGAGGCCGAGCTCGGCCAGCTCGTCGTCGACCTCGGCGGAGACGGCGCCGGCCTGGACGGTGGCCGTCATGGCCGCCTCGTCGACGGAGAGCACGGCGTTCAGCTTCTCCGTGAGCAGCACGCTGCCACCTTCGTTCAGCACGAGCCCGTTGCTGGAGTGGCCCTTGCACCGGATCGTGAGCGGCTCGCCGAGGGCCTTGGCCTCCTTCACGACGCGCACCACGTCCGCCGTGGTCCGCGGCAGGTAGACCTTGAACGGGAACTGCGGCTTCACGGCGGGATCGGCGATCCGGCCCCAGTCGTAGCCGAGGCTGTCGATGCTGTCGTGGACGAACGCCTCGTGGCTGTTGATGCGCTTGCGCCACCTCGACGGCCCACGCCGGGTGGCCATCAGGACTGGTTGTCCCCGTCGAAGATGTCGGAGACCGAGGCGTCCTCGAACACGGCGTCGAGGGCGTCGGCGATGATCTCGGCGACGGACAACACCTCCAGCTTGTCGATCTGCTTCTCGGGTGGCACGGGGAGGGTGTTGGTGACCACCACGCGGGCGAGAGAGGAGTTCTTCAGCCGGTCGATGGCGGGATCGGACAGCACGCCGTGGGTCGCCATGGCCCAGACCTCGCCCGCGCCCCTGGTGGCCAGGATCTCGGCGGCGGCCACGATGGTGCCCGCCGTGTCGATCATGTCGTCGATGAGGACGCATCGCCGCCCGGCCACGTCGCCGATCACCTCGCGCGCCTCCACCACGCCGTGCGACCGCTTCTTGTGGATGATGGCGAGGTCGGCACCGAGGCGCTCGGAGAACCGCTGGGCCACCTTGGCCCGACCCGCGTCGGGCGCCACGATCACCAGCTCCTCCGGCCCGTAGCCGGCGAGGTAGTCCACCAGCACGGGCATGGCCGTGAGGTGGTCGACGGGACCGTCGAAGAAGCCCTGGATCTGTCCGGAGTGCAGGTCGACGCTCACTACGCGGTTGGCTCCCGACGCCTTGAGCAGGTCGGACACCAACTTGGCCGTGATCGGCTCGCGGCCCTCCGCCTTGCGGTCCTGGCGGGAGTAGCCGTAGTAGGGGCACACGGCGGTGATGCGCTTGGCCGACGCCCGCTTGGCGGCGTCGATCATGATGAGCTGCTCGAGGATCGAGTCGTTCACCGGGACGGAGTGCGTCTGGATGATGAACACGTCGGCGCCCCGCACCGACTCGTTGAAGCGGCAGTGGATCTCGCCGTTGGAGAACTGGCGGAGGTTGGGGTCGCCGAGCTCCACCCCGAGGTGGGCGGCGATGTCGTTGGCCAGCGCCGGGTGGGCCCGGCCCGAGTACAGCTCGAGGCGCTTGGTGGGCACCAGTTCCATGGTCACCGGCCCTCGTCGTGGGGGGTGGCGGAGAAGAACGGGCCGGTCACCGTGCCCGGCGCCACCCGTGACCCTGGCGCCAGCGACGCGAACGGCCCGACGACGGCGTCGGCGCCGATCTCGGCCTGACGACCGACCGTGTGCTCGACCACCGCGCCCTCGTCGACGACGCAGTCGACCAGGCGGCAGTCGGGGCCCAGCTGGGCGCCGGACCCCACCACCGTGGACCCCTGCAGCATGGTGCCAGGGAACAGGGTGACGTCGAGGCCGAGCGCCACGGTGGCGTCGATGTAAGTGCGGGCGGGGTCGAGCATGGTGACGCCGCGCTGCATCCACAGCTGGTTGGTCCGCGAGCGCAGCTCGGCCTCGGCCACGGCCAGCTGCGAGCGGTCGTTCACCCCTGCCGCCTCGAGCGGGTCCTGCACCACCAGGGAGACGACCGGGTACCCGGCGTCGTGGAGCACCTCGATGACGTCGGTGAGGTAGTACTCGCCCTGGGCGTTCTCCGGGCTCAGGCGACGCAGCGCCGGCGCCAGGACGCTGCGGCGGAAGCAGTAGATCGAGGTGTTGACCTCGTCGATGCCCCGCTCGTCGGGGCTGGCGTCGGCCTCCTCCACGATGCGGGCGACCCGGTCGCTCTTGTCACGCACGACGCGGCCGTACCCGGTGGGGTTGACCAGGCGGGTGGTGAGCACCGACGCGGCGGCCGCCTTCTCCCGGTGGCGTCGGACGAGGGCGGCGAGCGTGGAGGGACGCAGGAGGGGGGTGTCGCCGGGCAGGACGATGATCTCGCCGTCCTCCATGTCGTCGTCGGGGAAGGCGGTGAGCGCCACGGACACGGCGTCGCCCGTTCCCCGCTGCACGCGCTGCTCGACGAAGTCGAGCGCGAAGCGGGCCGGGGCGCGCTCGAGCAGTGCCTTGGTGACCCGCTCGGCGCCGTGCCCGACGACGATCACGGCCCGGTCGACGTCGAGCTCGCCGAGGGCGTCGAGCACGTGGAGCACCATGGGCCGTCCGCACAGGAGGTGCACGGGCTTGGGCCGGGACGACTTCATGCGCGTCCCCTCACCCGCGGCCAGCACGACGGCGGACAGGGGCGGTCTCATGGTTCCTTTCTACCGCGCCGGCCCTGGTTGGCGGGGCAGGGATCGAACCTGCGACCTCCGGATCCAAAGTCCGGCGTTCTGCCAGTTGAACTACCCGCCATCCTCGATCGAGGCTACTGTGCCCCCCGGCATGGGCTCACTGATCAAGAAGCGCCGAAAGCGGATGCGCAAGAAGAAGCACAAGAAGATGCTGAAGGCCACCCGCTGGCAACGGCGAGCGGGCAAGTAGTCCGCTCGCCACTTCCCGGCACGATCGCCGTCCCGCCCGACCGCCCACCTACGGGCGGTCGGTCCGCGTGACGACGGCGCCCGGCACCGTGGGGAAGGCACCGGGCACGAACCAGGTGCCGCCGCTTCCGGCCAGCACCGGCTCGGCGCCCGTGGCGTCGCCGAGGCGGTCCCGCCACGTCGCCAGGCGCGGCTCCACGGCGAGCGCCGCCGGCTCGAGGTCGTTGCGGCCGGCGGCCGAGGGGCTCCCGAGCTCGTCCCATGCCCGGTAGACCTTCCACGTGAGGACCGGGAACGGCGGAGTGAGCAGCGTGTAGGTCGCGTCGACGAACGGCAGCGGATCCACGACCTCGCCGACCCCCCGCACGCGCGCCCGTCCACCGACGAGGCAGAAGGGGACGTCGGCGCCGAGGCCGGCCGCCGCATCGACTTCGGTGCACCCGGCCCAGCGGAGGACCGCCGCCGCGTCCGCCGATCCACCGCCGAGTCCCCCGCCGATGGGTATGTGCTTGTCGACCACCACCCTGGCCCGCCGGCCCACGAACCGCAGCGCGCGCGTCACAAGGTTGTCCGCCGGCAGCACGGCGCCGTGCACCTCCACGCCGTCGAGGTCGCCCTCCTCCTCGAAGGTCAGCACGTCGGCGAGGTCGACGGTCACCATCTCCGCGTCGATGAGGTGGAGGCCGTCGTCCCGCACGCCGGTCACCCGGAGCGAGAGGGTCAGCTTGGCGAGTGCCCGCAGCGTGCGCACTCGGTGAGCCTCCCCCATGCGGCGACGTCCAGCTCCTCGGCCCTGGCGTCGGGACGGACGCCGGCCGCCGCGAAGCCGTCCTCGTCGACGACGCCCGCCAGCGCGCCCCGCAGCATCTTGCGGCGGTGGGCGAACCCGGCCTCGACGAGGGCGAACAGCCGCCCTGCGTCCGCCGCCACCGCCGGAGCGGCCAGGCGCTCGAGCGAGACCAGCACCGACTCGACCTTGGGCTGAGGGACGAACACGGTGGGCGGCACCCGTCCGACGACCACCGCCCGGGCCCGGTAGGCCACCTTCACCGACACGGCTCCGTAGGCGTCGTCGCCGGCGGCGGCAGCGAGGCGCTCGCCCGCCTCCCGCTGCACCATGACGAGCATCCGGGCGATCATCGGCGCCGTCTCCAGGAGGGTGAGCACGAGAGGTGTGGCGACGTTGTACGGCAGGTTGGCCACCAGCACCCAGGACGCCGCATCCCCGGACAGGACCTGTGACCAGTCGAGGCGGAGCGCGTCGGCCTCGACCACTCGGACGCCGACCGGTTCCACCACCGAGCGGAGCACGGGTGTCAGGTAGCGGTCGAGCTCGACCGCCACGACGTCTGCGCCGGTGCCGGCCAGCGCGAGCGTGAGCGAGCCGAGGCCGGCGCCGATCTCCACCACCTTGTCGCCCGCGCCCACGGCCGCCAGCCGGGCGATCCGCCGCACCGTGTTCGGGTCGACGACGAAGTTCTGTCCCAACGCCCTGCTCGGGCGGATCCCGTTGCGACTGAGGAGCTCCGAGACCTCCCGCCGGGTGAGAGTCACCAACCGGGCGGGGGCGTCTTCCCCGTGAGCTGCCCCGCGGCGGGCGTGGCCAGATCGGGGAGGGGCCCGAGTGCGGCGGTCACCACTCGACCATCACGTCGATGACGCCGGTCGCCGGGCCCCCTATGGCGTCGAAGTCGGGTCGGGACAGGTCGATGACACGTCCGTCCACGTACGGTCCGCGCTCGTTGACGGTGCACAGCACCGACCGTCCGTTGGCCGTGTTCGTGACCTTGACGGATGTGCCCTTGGGCAGCGTGCGGTGGGCGCAGCCGCCGGCGACGGCGGCCGTGAACCACGACGCCTTCCCGGCTTGGCCGTTGGCGTACCTGGTCGTGGTGGTCGTCGGCGCCGGCCTTGTGGTGGTCGTGGCCGGCTTGGCCCGCGTCGTCGTGGTCGTGGGCCGGGCGTGGGTCGTGGTCGTCGCAGGCGCCGCCACCGTCGTGGGCGGAGGCGGCAGGGTGGTCGCCGGCGTGGCCGGCGGGCGCGCCACCACGGCGTTGAGCACGGTCAGTCCGACGCCCGCCGCCGTCGAGCGGGCCGCGCCCCGGCCGGCCCGGGCCGTCCCCGAGCGGTCGAGCGCTGCGGCGCTCAGTCGCGTCGCCCTGGAGGAGCCCTGACCAGGTGACCCTCGGTTGACGCGTGCGGCGAGAAAGGGTGCGAACAGAAGTCCGGTGCACAGCAGCAGCGGAACCACGACCCGTCTCACCTGAGCGAGTTCGGTGCTCAGGTCGTCTCCTCTTGTGGCGCTGAACGAGAAACCTAGGTGTCAGGCGCAGCTACCCGCAACTCGGGCCTCGGAGATCTCAGGGCAACCGGAACAGGTGCGTCGCCGCGGCCCATGTGGCCGCTTCGATCGCGCCCACCTCGACACCCTTCGCCTCGGCCACGGCGGCGCCCACCACGGTGACGTACGCCGGCTGGTTCTTCTCACCGCGGTGCGGCACCGGCGCGAGGAACGGCGCGTCGGTCTCGACGAGCAGCCGGTCCAGCGGGCACAGGGCGGCGGCGGCGCGGAGGGCGTCGGCCGTCTTGAACGTGACGATGCCGCTGAACGAGAGGTGGGCGCCGAGGTCGAGGGCCAGTCGCGCCTCGTTGGGACCGCCGGTGAAGCAGTGGAACACCGTGCGATCGGGCACGCCCTCGGAGCGCAGCATGGCGAACGTGTCGTCCCACGCCTCGCGCGTGTGGATGACGAGCGCGAGGTCGTGGTCGTCGGCCAGGGCGATCTGGGCGGCGAAGGCGTCGCGCTGGACGGCGCGAGGTGAGTGGTCGTAGTGGTAGTCGAGGCCGCACTCCCCCACCCCGACGACCTTGGCCTCGCCGAGCAGGCCCACGATCGTGTCCACGCCGTTCTTGGCGTCGTGGGGGTGGAGTCCCACCGTCGCCCACACGCCCTCGTTCGCCTGGGCCACGCCGATGGCCGTTGCCGACTGCTCCGCATCGGTGCCGACGTCGATCATGCGGGTCACGCCGGCGGCGCGGGCCCGTGCGAGGACGTCGGTGTCGATGCCCTCGTACGGGACGTGGCAGTGGCTGTCGGTCCAGGCCATCTACTTCCTCGGGAACAGCGGCGTGCCCTTCTCGACGGCGACGCCTCCCGGGTAGCCGCCCCAGGCCGCGGCCGCCGGCACCCGATGATCGCCAGGCCCGCCCGGCAGCCCGATGCGGCGCCAGATCTCGGAGGACGCGTCGGGCATGGCCGGAGTGGCGAGAAGGGCCACGATGCGCAGCGCCTCGAGCGCGTCACCGAGGACGGCGTCGACCGAGGCGCCCGGCTCCGCCTTCCAGGGCTCGTGCAGCTCCAGGTAGGCGTTCGTCTCGCGGATGAGCCGCCAGGTGGCCTCGAGGGCGTCGCTCGGTGCCACCCGCGCCCAGGCGGCCGTCGTGTCGGCCAGCACCTCGGAGGCCACCGCGGCGAGCGGGCTGTCGGGCGACGGAGCGGGGCCCGTGCCGCCGCACTTCTTGGCCACCACGGTGCTGACGCGTGAGAGGAGGTTGCCGAGATTGTTGGCCAGGTCGGCGTTGTACCGCGCCACCATGCCCTCGTACGAGAACTCGCCGTCGGGACCGAACGGCGTGTTGCGCAGGAAGTGGTAGCGGAAGGCGTCGACCCCGAAGTCCGCGACCAGGTCGGCCGGGGCGATGGCGTTGAGCCTGGTCTTGCTCATCTTCTCGCCCCCGACCAGCAGGTAGCCGTGCACGTGGATGTGCCGCGCCGGATCCACGCCGGCAGCCAGCAGCATGGCGGGCCAGTACACGCAGTGGAAGCGGAGGATGTCCTTGCCGATGAAATGGTGCACGGCGGGCCACCACGCCCGGAACCGGTCGTCGTCCCGGCCGTAACCGATGGCGGTGGCGTAGTTGACCAGGGCGTCGTACCAGACGTAGAAGACGTGGCCCGGCGCCCATGGGACGCTCACGCCCCAGCTCAGCGAAGTGCGGGTGATGGAGACGTCCTGGAGGCCCAGGCGGATCAGGCCGAGCGCCTCGTTGCGCTTGGACTCGGGCGTGACGGCGCCGGGGTGCGCCTCGTACCAGTCCAGCAGCCGCTGCTGGTAGCGGCTGAGCTTGAAGAACCAGTTGTCCTCCTTGAAGATCTCGACCGGGCGGAGGTGCACCGGGCACAACCCGTCTACTAGCTCGCTCTCCGCGTAGTACGCCTCGCACGACACGCAATAGGGGCCTTCATAGGTGCCGAGCTCGATGTCGCCGTTGTCGTAGATGGTCTGGAGGAGCGCCTGGACGGCCGTGTGGTGGCGCGGCTCGGTGGTGCGGATGAAGTCGTCGAAGGCGATGTCGAGCAGCTTCCAGGCATCCCGGAAGCGCTCGCTGGTGCGGTCGGCCTGCTCTTGCGGGCTGAGCCCGTTGGCCTCCGCCTTGCGCGCCACGTTGAGCCCGTGCTCGTCGGTGCCGGTGAGGAAGAAGACCTCGTCGCCGGCGAGACGGTGCCATCGGGCCACCGCGTCGGCGTTCACGGTCGAGTAGGCGTGTCCGATGTGGGGCGCATCGTTCACGTAGTAGATCGGCGTCGTCGCATAGAAGCGTCCCACATGCCTAGGCTATGTGCGGGCAAGGGGGAGGCTCGGATGATCACGACGGGCATGGCTCGCAAGGTGGACGACCTCGGTCGGATCGTGCTTCCTGTGGAGATGCGACGGATGTTCGGGATCCGGCCGGGCGACGAGCTCGAGATCGGGGTCGACGGCGCCTCGATCATGTTGCGCAAGATCGAGGCTCGGTGCGTGTTCTGCGGCGCGGAAGCCGGCCTGCGGCCCTATCGCCAGAAACAGGTGTGCTCGCCGTGCTCCACCGAGCTATCCACCGGTGACGCGCAGGACGGCTTCGTACACCCGCCGCTTGGCGACATCAAGCTCTAGGGCCACCGCAGCCACCGAGGTCCGCTTGTCGTCGCCGGCTCCGAGGTGGGCGGCGACGGCACGTTCGATGTCGTCGTCGGTGGCACCGGGCGGCGGCGGCGCGCCGGCGAGCACGACGACGTACTCGCCGCGCGGCTCGACCTCCGAGGCGTGCGCCGCCGCAGCCGCCAGGGTCCCCCGCCAGATCTCCTCGTGCATCTTGGTCAGCTCGCGGGCGAGGGCGACGACGCGCTCGGGACCACACGCGGCGAGCAGGTCGGCGATGGTCTCCCGGACCCGGTGGGGGGCCTCGTAGAGGACGGCCGTGCGCTGCTCGCCGGCCAGCTCGGCCAGCCGCCGGCGGCGCGGCCCGCCCTTGCGTGGAAGGAAGCCCTCGAACACGAAGCGGGACGACGGCAGGCCGCTGGCGGCCAGCGCGGCGACGACGGCCGACGGTCCCGGCACCACGACGATGGGCAGCCCGGCGGCGGCCACGGCGGCGACGACGCGCTCGCCCGGATCGGAGATGGCGGGCATTCCTGCGTCGGTCACGAGGGCGACACGGTGGCCCGCCATGATGAGCCGCACGACGTGGTCCGCCTCGTCTGCCTCGTTGTGGTCGTGCACGCTCAACAGCCGCTTGCCCGCCGCAGGGACGCCGCTGGCGCTCAGGAGCGCTCGCGTGCGCCGTGTGTCCTCGCACGCCACCACGTCGGCGCCGGCCAGGGCGTCGCGCGCCCTGGGCGTGAGGTCGCCGAGGTTGCCGAGTGGTGTTCCGACCACGAGCAGCGCGGGCTCCCGGCGCCCGCCTGCGTCGGCATGGACGTCGGCGTCGGCCCGGCCGCCCCCGTCCCCCTCCCGGTCAGGGCTCACCCTTCAACTCCAGCTGGTCCCCTGGCCGCAGACCCCAGCGCTCGAAGGCGCCGGCCTCCGCCTCGAGAACCGACCGGGCCCGCAGCCGGGGGCGCCCGATGCGATGGCGGCCCATCGTCACGACGTCGATCACCGTCATGTCCCTGTTGCAGAAGGCGACGTCGATGGGAAAGCGCATGCCCAGGGTGTGCACCGAGCGCGCCGGCTTGATGAGCATCGCCCCCTCGATGCCGTCGCGCCCGAGCAGGCCGCGGGAGCGGGCCGACAACGTCTCGACCACTTCCAGCGCGGCCAGCACCTCACCGTCGCGGAGCAGCCATGCCATCAGGGCATCCTCAGACGTTGAAACGGATCTCGAGCACGTCGCCGTCGAGGACCTCGTAGTCCTTGCCCTCGACCCGGAGGCGGCCGACGTCCTTGGCCTTGTTCCACGAACCGAGCTCGAGCAGCTCGTCCCAGTGGATGACCTCGGCGCGGATGAAGCCGCGCTGCAGGTCCGAGTGGATGACCCCGGCGCACTCCGGCGCACGGGCGCCGGCGCGGAAGGTCCATGCCCGCGACTCCTTGTCACCGGTGGTGAGGAACGTGCGCCGGCCGAGCAGGTGGTAGGCGCTGCGGGCCACGCGGGCCAGGGCGCCTTCGCCCAGGCCGAGTCCCTCCAGCAGCTCGACCCGCTCCTCCTCGTCGAGCCGGGCCGCCTCCGCCTCCAGCTGCACGCAGACCCCGAGCACCTCGGCAGCGCCGCCGAGGGCGTCGGCGACGGGCTTCACGACCGGGTCGGGATCGGCCACCTCGGTCTCGCCGAGGTTGACCACCGCCAGCACCGGCTTGTCGGTGAGGAGGTAGAACGGGCGCAGCGCGGCCCGCATCTCCGGGCTCAGCGTCCCGGGGGCGGCGCGGTACAGGGGCGTTCCCCCCTCCAGGAGGGTCCCCGCCGCCTCCAGCGCGGCGACCTCGCCCAGCAGCGACGCGTCGCCCTTGGCCGCCCGCCGGCGGCGACCGACCAGGCTGTCCACGGCCGCCGCGTCGGCCAGGACCAGCTCCAGCTCGAGCACCTCGAGGTCCTCCAGCGGATCGGAGCCGCCCACCACGGCGTCGTCCTCGAACGCCCGCAGCACCAGGCAGAGGGCGTCGGTCTCCCGCACGCCTGCGAGGAAGCGGTTGCCCATGCCCTCCCCGGTGGACGAGCCGGCCGCCAGCCCGGCCACGTCGACCAGCTCGACGGTGGCCGGGACCGTCTTCCTGCTCTTCGACATCGCCGACAGCGCACGCAGGCGGTGGTCGCTGACCTGGGCGATCCCGACGTTGGTCTCCGTGGTCGAGAACGGGTGGCTCGCCACCAGGGCCGAACCGCCGGTGACGGCATTGAACAGCGCCGACTTGCCGACGTTGGGCAGCCCGACGATGCCGAGGCGCTCCATTGGGCGCAGGCTACTGCGGGGGACTACGGTGGTCCGGCCATGTCGAAGAAGACGAACAAGCGCAAGCAGCGGGCCAACAAGAAGGCGAATCACGGGTCGAGGCCCAACGCCGGCCGGTAGGTCCGCCTCCCGGCGGCTCGATCTCCGCCGGTCCAACGGGCGCTCCCGCCCTCGCGGCTACCCCCGGTCCGCCGCGTCCGCCTGGCGTCGTCGCAACAGCTCGGCCAGCACGCTCGGGCGGTCGGTCATGATGCCGTCCACGCCGGTCTCCAGGAGCGCCTCCATCTCCTCGCGCTCGTCGATGGTCCACACGTGCACGGCCAGCCCGTGCGCGTGCGCGGCGTCCACGAAGCGCTCGTCCACCACGGTGACCCCGCCGAACGCCGGAGGCACCTGGAGTGCGTGGAACGGCGCCGGCGGCGGCGCCTCGCCCTGCGCGACGGCGAAGTAGAAGGCGGCGGTGGCGTTGGTCGCCGCCGCCGTGCTGATCTCCGGAGCGTGGGCGGCGAACGAGGCCATGGCGGCGTCGGAGAACGACGCCACGATCACGTCGTCGGTGCGGCCGAACTGGCGGAGCTGGTCGCCGAGGAGCGCCTCGTACGGCTCGACGTCGGGCGCCGTCTCCTTGATGTCGAGGTTCAGGAAGAGCCCGGGGAACGCGTCGAGGACCTCGCCGAGCGACGCGATGCGGAGCGAGGGATCCTCGGGGGCGCGACCACGCAGAAGGTGTGCGCCGTCGGCTGCGTCGTGGTCGACGACGTGGTCCGGCACCCACCAGTAGGCGTTGTCGAGCCGCTGGAGCTCGTCCCACGTCAGCTCGGCGATGCGGCCGGACCCGTCGGTGGTGCGATCGACGGTGGCGTCGTGGGACACGACCAGGCGGCGGTCGGCCGTGGCATGGACGTCGAGCTCGAGGGCGTGGGCGCCGGCGTCGACCGCCCGGCGCATGGCGTACATGGTCGACGAGGGCCCCTCCCTGGCCCCGCCCTGGTGGGCGTAGTTGAGGATCCGGCGCTCGAGCCACGGATTGTCCACCCCACGGGACCGTAGCGGAGCGGCCGGGGCCGGCGGCACCCGCATCCCATCTCGTGGCGACGCTCCGGGTGAGGCAGGCGGGCGAGGTTCGCGGTGGGACAGCGGGCGCCAGGCGGTAGCCTGGCCGTGCATGCTCGACCACGTGCTGGTGGAGGCCATCGCCGCCCTCCGACGGGGGCTGGAGAGCTCACTGCTCGAGCGCCACGCCACCGAGGAGCGCTTCCAGCTCGACGTCGTGCTCGGGGACATCTCGTGGGAGACGTCGTACACGCTGCCCTTCGAAGGGGTGCCGCCGCGGGTCCAGGCCGACATCGCCTTCGACTGGTCCACCTGGAGCCAGACGGCGTACCGGTCCTGGAAGGTCGGCGACGCCGGCGACGACCCGCCGGAGATCGAGATCGAGGTCGTGCTGCGCATCCAGCGCCTGGCCCTGCAACCCGACGCCATGGCCGTCCTCGCCGCCCTGCCCGACGAGGGCCCGGCCGTCCTCGGTGAGCCCCTCGAGCGCGAGGGCCCCATGGTGCAGCAGCACCTGGATCCTGCGGCCGGCACCGCGCAGTTCGCCGTCGAGGTCTCCTACGTGGGCCTGGCCCGGTTGCCCGTGGAGGTGCTCGAGGATGCGGGCCGCCTCGACGCCCATCTCGGGCAGCTCGGCAACTGGATCGCCACGAGCCTCGTGCGCCTGGCAGACATGAAGCTCGAGTTCGTCCCGCCCGAGATGGAGGAGGGCGGGATGCGCTGACGGCCGTCCCGTGCTGTGCGGCGGTCCTCAACCGGCGTCGCGGGGCACGAGCGACGCCAGCGGTTCGAGAGGCCGGGCGCCGACGTGGCTGATGACCTCGGCGGCGGCCAGGCTGCCGAGTCGGCCACACCGCAGCAGGCCTGCTCCGGTCGCCAGCCCGTACAGGAAGCCGGCGGCGTAGAGATCGCCGGCGCCGGTGGTGTCGACCACGTGCTCCACCGGCGTGGCCGGGCACTCCAGCGTGGCGTCGGGCGTCACGATGACGGATCCGAGCGGTCCCAGGGTGACGGCAGCCAGCCTGCACCTGCCCCGGCTCCGCAGCGCGTCGAGGGCGCCGGGCAGCGACGAGGCCTCGAACAGGGACATGATCTCGACCTCGTTGGCGAAGAGGACGTCGACATGGTCGTCGATGAGCTCGAGGAAGTCCTTCCGGTGGCGGTCCACGCAGAACGGGTCCGAGAGGCTGAGGGCCACCTGGCGACCCGCTCCGGTCGCCGCCGAGATGGCCAGGCGGAGTGCCGAGATGGCCTCCGGCGGGTCCCAGAGATAGCCCTCGAGGTAGGTGTAGCGGGCGGCGGCCACCACGGCGGTGTCGACGTCGTCGGGCCCGAGCCCGGTGGCGGCTCCGAGGTAGGTCGTCATGGTGCGCTGCGCGTCGGGCGTGACGAACACGAGGCAGCGTGCCGTGGCGGGCCCCGATGCCGCCGGCGCGGTCTGGTAGGCCACGCCGACGGCGCGGATGTCGTGGGCGAACACCGCCCCTAGCTGGTCGTCCCGGATCTTGCCCATGAAGGCGGCGCTGCCACCGAAGGAGGCGACGCCGGCCACCGTGTTGGCCGCCGAACCGCCCGAGACCTCCACGGCCGGGCCCATGGCGGCGTAGAGCTCGTCGGCACGCGCCGCGTCGACGAGGGCCATCGTCCCCTTCACCAGTCCCCGTGCCTCGAGGTCGGCGTCGTGGGCGGTGGCTAGCACGTCGACGATCGCACTGCCGAGGGCGACGACGTCGAAGGTCGGAGCGGTCATCAGCCGACCGTAGCTGACTAGCCTCGTCCTCCATGTCGACCCAGGGTGCCCATCGCCTTCCCCGCTCCGTCGAACCGGAACACTACGAGTTGACGTTCACCGTCCACCTCGAAGAGGCGTCCTTCGCGGGCGAGGAGCGGGTGCGGGTGCAGGTGCACGAGGCGGTCTCGGAGGTCGTGCTCAACGCCGCCGACCTCCAGATCCTCGAAGCCGAGTTGCTGGCCGACGACGGCGGCGTGCTCACGGGCGACGTCCAGCTGCTCCCAGCCGACGAGCGGGCGCTGATCAGCTTCGACGGCACGGCCGAGCCGGGACCGCACACGCTCCACCTCACGTGGTCGGGGAAGCTGAGCGACAAGCTGCACGGCGTCTACCGGAGCACGTTCACCGACGCCGACGGCGTGGAGCACACCATCGCCGCCACGCAGTTCGAGCCGGCCGACGCCCGGCGGGCCTTCCCTTGCTGGGACGAGCCCGACCGCAAGGCCACCTTCGCCATGACGCTGGTCGTCGACAAGGACCTCGCCGTCGTGTCCAACTCGGAGCTCGTCGAGGTCACCGATCTGGGCGAGGGTCGGGTGCAGCACGAGTTCGCGCCGACGATGCGCATGTCCACCTATCTGGTGGCGTTCGCCGTCGGCCCCCTCGAGGCGTCGCCGCCGCTCGACGTGGACGGCACGGCGCTGCGCGCCGTCGCCGTTCCCGGCAAGCAGCACCTCTGCGGGTTCGCCTTGGACGTCGGCGCCCACGCGCTGCGGTTCTTCGCCGACTACTTCGGTCTTCCCTACCCGGCGGCCAAGCTGGACCTCATCGCCCTTCCCGACTTCGCCATGGGCGCCATGGAGAACCTCGGCGCCGTCACCTTTCGCGAGACCCTGCTGCTCATCGATCCCGACCGCGCCACCCGCGGGGAGCTCGAGCGGGTGGCCGACGTGGTCGCCCACGAGGTCGCCCACATGTGGTTCGGCGACCTCGTCACCATGCGCTGGTGGAACGGCATCTGGCTCAACGAGGCGTTCGCCACGTTCATGGAGCTGCTGTGCGTCGACGCCTACCGGCCGGAGTGGCAGCGCTGGGTCACGTTCGGCACGAGTCGCGACGACGCCATGGTCATCGACGCACTGGCGTCGACCCGGCCGGTCGAGTTCCCCGTCGTGCGCCCGGACGACGCCGAGGGGATGTTCGACATCCTCACCTATCAGAAGGGCGCGTCGGTCCTCCGCATGCTCGAGCGGTACGTGGGCGCCGAGGAGTTCCGCAGCGGCATCAGCCGCTACATCGCCGCCCACAGCCACGCCAACACCGATACGGCCGACCTCTGGGACGCCGTCGAGGAGGCCACCGGCCAGCCCGCCCGCACGATCATGGACTCGTGGATCCTGCAGGGTGGGTTCCCGATCGTGTCGGCGTCGATCGCGCCAGGCGGCACCGCCGTGCAGCTGACCCAGCGACGGTTCCGGTATCTCGCCCCCGATGCCGCGTCGGGCGCGCCGCCGGACTCCTCCGGTGAGGTGTGGCGGATCCCCGTGCACCTCCGGGCCTCCGTGGGCGGCCGGGTGGAGCACCGCCGCCTCCTCCTCGACGCCGCGGGCGCCACCGTCGACCTCGCCGGGGAGTCCTCCGCAGCGGGCGACCAGGTCGACTGGGTCGTCGTCAACGAGTGCGTCTGGGGCTTCTACCGGGTGGGCTACGACGAGATCCTCCGCTCGCGGCTCACGGCCAACCTCGACCAGCTCGACGCCATCGAGCGCCTCGGCCTGGTGAGCGACACGTGGGCTCGTGTCCTCGCGGCGGAGACCACCGTCCAGGAGTTCCTCGAGCTCGCCGCGCTGCTGGCCGGGGACGACGACCCCAGCGTCTGGCAGGCCGTCATCGACGGTCTGGTGGCGCTCGACCGGGTGGTCTCCGAAGCCGACCGACCCGACCTCCAGGCCTTCGTCCGCCGCCTGGCGGGACCTGCGCTCGATCGGCTGGGCTGGTCGTCCGATGGGCCCGACGACGAGCGCCGAGTCCGGCTGCGCGCCGCCCTCATCCGCGCCCTGGGCGTCCTCGGGGCCGACCCCGTGGTCCGCCGAACGGCCGTCGAGGTCCATGCCGCGGCGGTGGCGGATCCCGCATCGGCCGACGCCGACGTGGCCGGAGCGGCGCTGCTCGTCGTCGCCGCAGGCGGCGGCGTGGCCGAGTACGAGGAGTTCCTGAACCACAGGCAGGCGGCCGCCACGCCGCAGGAGGAACTGCGCTACCTCTACGGGCTGGCCAGCTTCGAGGATCCGGAACTGGTGGAGCGCACCCTGGCGCTGGCCCTCGACGAGGTCCGTCCCCAGAACGCGCCCTTTGTCATCACCCTCCTACTGGCCAACCGGGCCGGTGGCGCGGCGGTGTGGGATGCCGTGAAGCGGCGCTGGGACGACCTGGCGGCGAAGCTGCCGGAGAACCTGCACGAGCGGGCGCTCGGCGGCGTCGTCTCGCTCTCGACGCCGGAGCTGGCGTCCGACATCCGCAGCTTTCTCGAGGCCCACCCGCTGCCCAGTCGTGCCCGGACGGTGTCCCAGCTGCTGGAACGGCTCGATGTGGCGGTGGCGCTCCGCCGCCGCGAAGGTCCCACCCTGGGCCAGGCTCTCCGCACCGCAGCCGACCTCGTCCCCGACGCTCCCCGCTGACCCGGCGCACCTCGCGGATCGTGCCGGCTCCGGGCTCTGCGCTCGCGCCGGCGTCGGGCGCGCCGGGCCGCGGGGTCAGAACCCGCTCATGCCCACCATCGGCTTGTTGAGCTTGATCGCCCCCGTCGATCCCTTGAAGAGGGCGTCGCCGAAGGCGAAGATGCCGCCGTCGGCCGCCACCAGCCGGTAGCCCGCGCCGCTGGCGCTGCGGCTCATGCCCACGATGGGCTGGTTGAGCTTGATGGCACCCGTGGAGCCGCGGAACACGGCGTCGCCGAAGGCGAAGATGCCGCCGTCGGCCGCCACCAGGTAGTAGCCGTTGCCGGAGGGGGTGGTGGTCATGCCGACGATCGGCTTGGCCAGCTTGATCCCGCCGGTGGAGCCTCGGAAGACGGCGTCGCCGAAGGCGAACACGCCGCCGTCGGCCGCCACCAGGAAGTAGCCGTTGCCGGAGGGCGTGACATCCATGCCGACGATGGGCTGGGCCAGCTTGATGGCACCGGTCGAGCCGCGGAACACGGCGTTGCCGAAGGCGAAGATGCCGCCGTCCTTGGCCACCAGGAAGTACCCGCCGCCGTTGGGCGTGGCCGCCATGCCGACGATGGGCTGGTTGAGCTTGATGGCACCGGTCGAACCTCGGAACACGGCGTCCCCGAAGGCGAAGATACCGCCGTCGGACGCGACCAGGAGATAGCCCTTGCGGGTCGGCGTGGCGGCCATCCCGACGATGGGCTGGTTCAGCTTGATGGCGCCCGTGGAGCCTTGGAAGACGGCGTCGCCGAAGGCGAAGATCCCGCCGTCCGACGCGACCATCCAGTACCCGCTCCCGGGCACCGGGGTGGTGCCGCCGGGCAGGGTCGTCGTGGTGGTGGCCAGGTTGGCGGTGCCCCACAGGATTCGCACCACGTCGATGGCGTCGTCGATCGGCGACGGCGTGCCGTCGTTGCCCGACAGGTCGACGAGGACCTCCGACGCGCACGACCCCGTGTCGCCGGCCTTGCCCTGCATGGCCGGCGGCGTGGTGGTCGTCCAGGCGCAGAGGAGATCGGTGCCGTCGGCCGTCTGGACGACGGGCAGGGTGCAGGTGCCGTTGGCGCCGGTGGTGCACATGCGGTCCGGCGACGCAGGCGTGCTCCCGCCGGCCGGGTCCGACACCGAACTGTCGAAGAACTCGAACTTCACGACGACGTTGGCCGCCGGCGTGCCGTCGAGGTTGTAGGCGGTGGCCGTGAGCGAGGCCGTCTCGCCGAGCGCCTTCGCCTGGTTGTCGGGTGACACGTCGAGGCCCCGGTCGCGCCAGGTGACCTTCACCACGTCGGTGTCGTCGGGCTCTGCGATCGTGCCGGGGGCGAGCGTGTCGTTGGAGCGGCAGGTGGCCGCCGCAACCTCGCCGTCCGACTCGGACAGGCAGTCGGCGGCGGTGGTGGACTCGGGGGCCGTGCTGGCCAGCCGCCCTTCGGCGGCGTCGACCGTGCCGCCGTCGATGGACGTGCGGACGAGCGTGGTGCCCGAGGCGTTGGCCGACACCGGCAGCACGCACGTCGTCGAGAGCTGGGCGATCGTGCAGCTCTGGTCCGGAGTGCCGCCGAGCGGCCCGCCCTCGAAGTGGAAGTTGATCTTGGTGGCGCTGGTGGCCCCCAGTTCGCCGGCGAGCAACGTGTTCCGGAGGTGGGCGGTGAGGTTCACCGACGTCCCCACCTGCACCGAGCTGACCTCGGGGGTCACCTGCAAGGCGGTGAGCAGCAGGTGGTTGGCTCCCGCGGGAGGCACCGACGTGACCGCTGGAAGAACGGACAACGAGACCGTCGTCGCCACGAACGCAGCCCTCGCCGCCCACCTGGACCTACGCATGCATCGCCCCTCCTGCCGCCGGCCGGACGAGCGAAGCGTACCCCGGGTGCTACAACCCAACCATGACCGACGTGGGCGTCTTCGCCGTGGAGGACACCTCGGTCCAGGTGTGCTGGCGGGGCCTGCGCCCCGGCGCCGTCCTGTCGCTCGGTGATTCGTCGGTGGAGGTGGAGACCGACGGGCCAGGCGCCGCCACTCTCGACGGGCTCCCGCCGGGCACGCGCCTGGAGCTGTACCTACGGCCCACCGGCTCGGGCCGGGCTCGGCGGGCCGACGTGGTGCGGACCCTCAGGCCGCCCCCGGGGAAGCTCCTCGGCCGCTTCGCCACCGTGAACGACCTCCACCTGGGCGAGCGCAGTGTGGGCGTGGTGCGCCGGATGCGCGACCACCAGAACGCCGGGCTGGAGCCGTACGCGTTGCGCTGCGCCCGGGCGGCGATCGCAGAAGCGGTGGCCTGGGGCGCCGAGACCATCGTCGCCAAGGGGGATCTCACCTATCACGGACGTCCCCAGCAGTGGACGGAGCTGGCCCGGCTCCTGTCGGGTGCCGGCGTGCCGGTGCGGGCCGTCCTCGGCAACCACGACGTCGGCACCCGTGCCGTCGACGGCCGTCCGACGCTGGCGGCGGCAGGCATCGTCGTGCCCCGCGACCCCTACACCGTCGACCTTCCAGGACTTCGCGTGGTGCTGGCCCACACCGCCGTCGCCCACAAGCACCACGGCGCCGTGCTCGGGCGCCAACGCGACCAGATCGCCGAGCTGCTGGATGCTGCGCCCGGCCCCGCCTTCCTCGCCATGCACCACTACGTCCAGCACTTCAAGCTGCCCATGGCCTACCCGCCGGGGATTCCGGGGGACCAGTCACGGGCCCTGCTCGACATTGTGGTGGCCGTCAACCCGGCCACGATGGTGAGTGCCGGCCACACCCATCGCAACCGGCGCCGCCGGTACGGCCCGCTCGTCATCACCGAGATCGGGGCCACCATGCACTACCCGGGCTCGTGGGCCGGTTACGCCGTGCACGAGGGCGGCATCCGCCAGGTCATCAGGCGGGTGGCGGCGCCCGAGGCCATCCGGTGGACCGACCAGACGCGACGGGTCTTCTTCGGTGTGTGGGGTGCCATCGCACCTGGCCTGCGCAGCCACCGCTGCTTCAGCCACACGTGGCCGGCACGCCGGTGAGGGACCGTCACAGCGCCGCGACCCCCGTGCCCAGTGCAGCGCCGGGTCAGCCGACGCCGGGCTCGCCGCCTGCCGCCTCGGGGCCGTTGCTGGCGGCCAGACGCTCGATGCGCGCCTGCACACGAGCCAGCCGCTCCGCCGCCTGCTGGTGCAGACGGCCGGCCCGTTCGTACAGCTCCACCGCCTCCTCGATGCCGATGGCACCGTCGGCCATGCGCCGGGTGAGCTCTTCGAGCGACTCCACCAGCTGCTCGTACGTCTGGGAAGCGCCGTCGGGTGCGGCGCCCGCCGCCGTCACCGACGTTCCTCCACGCGCGCGCCCAGGCGGCCGGACGCCAGCTCCACCTCGAGGCGGGTGCCGACAGCGACCCCTGCTGCGTCCCGCACGACCGCGCCGTCCTCCGTGCGCACCACTGCGTACCCACGTTCGAGGACGCGGGCGGGGGACAGCGCGTCGAGGTGGCGGCGGGCGGCAG
>DATAIT010000055.1 GCA_036262515.1 Acidimicrobiales bacterium
CACCGCCTCGAGCTCGGAGAGGCGCTTGCGCTTGGTCTCGAGGTCGAGGTAGCCCTCGGCGTCGGCCAGCCGCTGGGCCAGGGCGGCCAGGTCGTCGGTGAAGTCGCGCACGGCTGCGCGGTCCTTACGAACGCCCGTGGCAGAGCTTGAACTTCTTGCCGCTCCCGCACCAGCAGGGCTGGTTGCGGCCCAGCTTCTCCTGGGCCCCCTTCACCAACGGCGCCTGGGTGACCTCCTCGGGGGCGGGGGCCAACTCGGCCTGGCCGTTGCCGGACGGGGGGGCGGCGGCCGGGGCGGGGCCGGCCTTGAAGTCCTGGACCGGGTCCTCGGGCGCCACGTAGCTGGCCCGGTCGAGGTCGGGCTGGGCGGGCCGGTCCACCAGCACCTCGACGTGCATGACGTACTTGACGTAGTCGTCGTCGATGCCGGCCACCATCTGGCCGAACATGTCGTAGCCCTCCTTCTGCCACGCCACCAGCGGGTCCTGCTGCCCCATGGCCCGCAGGTTGATGCCGTCGCGGAGGTAGTCCATCTCGGCCAGGTGCTCGCGCCACTTCTGGTCGATGATCTGGAGCATGATCGACCGCTCCAGCTCCCTCATGGTGTCGGCGCCGCCCGGCATGTCGCGCTCACGCTGCTCGTAGTACGCCACCGCCTCGGCCAGCAGGCTGTCCTCCACCTCGTCGGCCGTGACCGCCTTCAGAAGCTCCTCGGCGGTGAACCTGGTGGGAAAGTAGAGCTTGACCTCCGTGAGCAGGCCGGCGAGGTCCCACTCCTCCTGGTAGTCGCCGGGCAGGTAGCCGGCCACCAGACCGGCCATGGCGCTCCCGAGGATCTCGAACGTCCGCTCCCGGAGGTCCTCGCCGTCGAGGATCTGCATGCGCCGGGCGTAGATCACCTTGCGCTGCTCGTTCATCACCTCGTCGTACTTGAGGACGTCCTTGCGGATCTCGGCGTTGCGCTGCTCGACGGTGTTCTGGGCCCGCTCGATGGCCTTGGTGACCATCTTGGCCTCGATGGGCACGTCGTCGGGGAGGGCCTTGCCCATCACCCAGCTCATGGCGCCGGTGGCGAACAGGCGCATCAGCTCGTCCTCGAGAGACAGGAAGAAGCGGCTCTCGCCCGGGTCGCCCTGGCGCCCGGAGCGGCCCCGCAGCTGGTTGTCGATGCGCCGGCTCTCGTGGCGCTCGCTGCCGAGCACGTAGAGGCCACCGAGCTCGCGGATCTGGTCGCCCTCGGCCTTGCACTTGACCTCGAACTCGGGCAGCAGCGTGGTGTACAGCTGCTTGCCCTCGTCGGTGCCGGGGTCGACGCCCCGGGCGACGACCTCCTGGCGGGCCAGGCCCTCGGGGTTGCCACCGAGCAGGATGTCGACGCCGCGCCCGGCCATGTTGGTGGCCACCGTGACGGCGTCGAGACGCCCGGCCTGGGCCACGATGTGGGCCTCCCGAGTGTGCTGCTTGGCGTTCAGCACCTCGTGGTCCACGCCCCGCTTGTCCAGCAGGCGGGACAGCACCTCCGACTTCTCCACCGAGGCCGTGCCGATGAGGATGGGCTGGCCCTTCTCGTTGCGCTCCAGCACGTCGTCGACGACGGCGTCGAACTTGGCCTGCTCCGTCTTGTAGATGAGGTCGCCCAGGTCCTTGCGCACCATGGGGCGGTGGGTCGGGATGGGAACCACCGGCAGGTCGTAGGTGTTGGCGAACTCGGAGGCCTCGGTCTCCGCCGTGCCGGTCATCCCCGACAGCTTCTTGTAGAGGCGGAAGTAGTTTTGGAGGGTGACCGTGGCCCAGGTGTGGTTCTCCTCCTTGATCTTCACCCGCTCCTTGGCCTCGACGGCCTGGTGCAGGCCGTCGGACCACCGCCGCCCCTCGAGGATGCGCCCGGTGAACTCGTCGACGATGCGGACCTCGCCCTCCATGACGACGTAGTCCTTGTCCCGCTTGTACAGCTCCTTGGCCTTCAGCGCGTTCTGGAGCTGGTGGACGTAGTTGACGGAGACGGCGTCGTACATGTTCTCCACGCCGAGCTCGCGCTCCACCCGTTCGATGCCCGCCTCGGTGGGGACGACGGTGCGCTTGTCCTCCTCGACCTCGTAGTCGCCGTCGCGCTGCAACGACCGCACGATGCCGGCGAACTGGTAGTAGAGCCGGGCCGACTCGGCCGCCGGGCCGCTGATGATGAGAGGCGTGCGGGCCTCGTCGATGAGGATGGAGTCGACCTCGTCGACGATGCCGTAGATGTGCCCGCGTTGGGCCATGGCGTCGCGTGAGCGGGCCATGTTGTCGCGCAGGTAGTCGAATCCGAACTCGGTGTTGGTGCCGTAGGTGACGTCGCAGGCGTAGGCCTGGCGCTTGAGCTCCGGATCGTCGACGCCCGACTCGACGAGGCCGACGGTGACGCCCAGGAAGTTGTGGACGCGGCCCATCCACTCGGCGTCGCGCCTGGCCAGGTACTCGTTCACGGTGATGACGTGCATGCCCCGCGACGTGAGGCCGTTGAGGTACACGGGCAGGGTCGACACGAGGGTCTTGCCCTCACCCGTCTTCATCTCGGCGATCCACCCGAAGTGCAGGGCGGCGCCACCCATGAGCTGCACGTCGAAATGGCGCTGGCCGATGACCCGCCACGCCGCCTCCCGCACGACTGCGAACGCCTCCACGAGCATGTCGTTCATGGCCTCGTCGACGGAGACGCCGTCGGCGGTGGCCTGCGACAGGCGCTCCCGGAACTCCACCGTCTTGTGGGCCAGATCGGCGTCGGACAGCGCCTTCATCTCCGGCTCGAGGGCGCTGATCTCGGGAACGATGGCCTGCAGGGCCCGGACCTTCTTGCCCTCGCCCGCGCGCAGGATCTTGCTGAAGACGCTCATCGGTATCCCATCCTACGGGCGCTCCGGCGGAACGACCGTTGCGTCGGCCACGGGACGGCGGCTACGCCTCGCGGATGTCGAGCAGACGCTCCTTGACCGCGTAGATCACCGCTTCCATGCGATTGTGGAGGTGCAGCTTCTCCAGGATGTTGCGCACGTGGTTCTTCACCGTGTTCTCGGAGATGTAGAGCTCCTCGGCGATCTCCCGGTTGCTCATGCCCTTGGCCACGAGCTTGAGGACCTCGATCTCCCGGTTGGTGAGGGCGGGTGCCGGCAGCTGCTGGCGGTCCTCGGCCCGGCGGGCCAGGGCGTTGAACTCACTGAGCAGCTTCGACGCCATGGACGGGGAGATCAGGCTCTGGCCCTGCATGACGGCCCGGATGGCCTCGGCCACCTCCTCCACCGAGATCTCCTTGAGCAGGTAGCCGTTGGCGCCGGCCTTGATGGCCTCGTAGAGATCCTCCTCCTCGTCGCTCACCGTGAGCATGAGGATCTTGGTGGACGGCAAGTCGGCGCGGATCCGGGCGGCGGCCTCGATGCCGTTCACCTTGGGCATGCGGACGTCCATGAGGACGACGTCGGGCGCCAGCTCGCGCGCCTTGTCGACGGCGTCCTCGCCGTTCTCCGCCTCGGCCACCACCTCGACGCCGTCCTCGGTGCCGAGCACGACGAACAGGCCGCGCCGGAACAGCGCCTGGTCGTCCGCGATCAGCACTCGAATGACGTCCGTGGTCACCGGCTCGTTCTCAGACACCGCTGTCGTCCTCCTCGGTGGGAGTGCTGCCCACGCCGTGCTTCATCGGCAGTTACGCACCGTCGATGAGCCCGATTTGACCATCCTTGCGTCGGTAGACGACGGCTGCTGCGCTGGTGTCCGCATTCGTGAAGAGGAAGAAGTCGTGGCTCAGCAGCTCCATCTGCAACGCCGCTTCCTCGGGCGTCATCGGCTTTATGGCGAACTGCTTCGTCCTGACGATCCTGGACCGCCCCTCGTCCTCCTCGCCTTCGACTCCGACACCCCCGCGGCCGTTGAGGGAGTCTACCGATCCGTGGCGGCGCGGGTGGGTTCTTCCCGCCAGCTTCCCCTTGAGCTTCTCGATCCGGTGCTCCAGCTTGTCGACGACGCGGTCGACGGCCGCGAACGGGTCGCCTGCAGCGGCGCGGGCCCGGATCACGTGCCCGTGCCCGTGCATGGTGACCTCGCAGACCTCCTTGTCGGCGATGCGCGGGTTGCGTTCCTCCAGGAAGCGGACCTCGGCCCGGTCCATCCCGTCCAGGAAGCGCACGAGGCGCGACAGCTTGTCCTCCACCGCCCCCCGCAAGGGTTCCGACACCTCGAGATTGCGACCCTGGATCAGGATGTCCATGCGGTTCCTCTCGTCGTCGACGTTGCGGACGGACCGGGCCGCGTGCGGCTGACCTGGTCTTTGACCCCACACCCGCCTGCTGAGGAGCTGGCTCGCGCACCGGTGGCGGCTCGTGGCCCACACCGGCGTTGGTCGCGTGCTTCCCACCTTCTCCGGAGGGTGCCGCTCATCGGCGCTCGCCCGGGCAGGACTTACCTCTAAACCGCACCATGCTCAGCAACCAGGGGTTGCCTTACGTGGGTCGTTTCGCCTGCGGCTGGCATCGACTTGCAACCACAGACCCGCACGCGGCCCATGGAGCCAGTGTAGGCGGTCGGGTCGCTCACCGGCCGAGGAGGGCGTCGGGGTCGCCGGTGAAGCGGGAGCTGCGGCGGGCGGCCACGGCGGCGACGACCCGCTTCGTGCCGGCCGACCGCAACAGCCCGGCGGCGGCGGCGAGGGTGGCACCGGTGGTGAGGACGTCGTCGACGAGGAGCACGCCGGCCGGCGGAGTCCTCGCGGGCCCCACGAGCGTGAGACGGGGACCGGCCAGGCGGGCGGCGCGCGTCGAGCCCGTCTGCGGAGGACCGGCGAGCCGCCGTACCAGCGGGCGGCACGGCAGCCCGAGTCGACGGGCGGCGGCGACGGCCAGGAGGCGGCCGTGGTCGAATCCGCGCGCCCGGCGCCGCGCCGCCGTGGTGGGCACCCAGGTGACGACGTCGACGCCGGTCGTGCCCCGCAGCGCCACGAGGGCTGCCATCTCCGTCGCCAGCCACGGGAGGACGGAGCGTGCGTTGCGGTACTTGAGCCGGGCCACCAACTCGCGCCCCACGCCCTCGTACGCCATCACGGCGGTGCACCAGTCGAGGCCCGGCGGAGGGGGGAGGGCGGGCGCCGGGCGGACCAGGTCCCGGCAACGGGAGCACGGCGCAGGTCCGTGGGCGCCGCACGCGGGACACACCGTGGGGAGCAGCACGCTCCAAGGGTGGCGGGCGGGTGTGACATTTCCCGGGACGTCAGCCGCCGACTGTCGGAAGAAGCACCCCGGCGACGGAGCCTGTCGCCCGCCGCACCCGGAAATTGCCTCGGGGACGGCGCCCCGGTGGCCGGCGCCGGAGTGGCCCGGTTGCTCCCACCCTGAGATGGCGCTGGCCCCGGGCGGCCCGGCTGCTCGCGCGCCCAGGGAGTTGCGCCGGCGCCGGGGGCAGCCCGGCGGCCGGCCGCGCCCGAGGCGGCGCTGTTGCCCGCGCCGGGGCGGCGCGGTTGTGTGTTGACCCGTCCGCCCCCGGAAATTGCGTCGGGGACGGCGACGGCCGCCGCTACCGTCGATCCCCATGCTGACGCTGCCGCCGCGGGCCGACCTGGGGCGGCGGCTGATCCAGCTGCTGCCAGGCCTGGGCTCGTGCGGGGTCGGGCTGGCGCTGATGGTGCTGGCCGACCTCGGGTTGGGCCCGTGGGAGGCGTTCCACCAGGGCCTGTCAGGGCGGATCGGAGTTCCCATCGGCACGACCGGGATCCTCGTCGGCTTCGCCGTGCTCATCGGCTGGGTGCCGCTCCGCCAACGGCCGGGGCTCGGCACCTTGTGCAACGTCGTCCTCATCGGCCTGGTGATCGACGCCGTGCTGGCGGTGGCGCCGCAGCCGGCCAACCTCGTCGCCCGGTCGGCGTGCCTGGGCGCCGGGATCGTGCTGGTGGGCCTGGGCTCCGGCCTGTACATCGGCGCCGGGCTCGGACCGGGCCCGCGCGACGGCCTGATGACCGGGATGGCCGCCCGGGGCCACTCGCTGCGGTTCGTTCGCACGCTGATCGAGCTGTCCGCATTGGCCGCCGGCTGGGCGCTGGGCGGCTCGGTCGGCGTGGGCACCCTGGCCTTCGCCCTGTGCATCGGTCCCCTGGTGCAGGCCTTCCTCGGCCGCCTCACCCTCCCGGTCCTCACCGCCCCCGCCGAGTAGGAGCCGCCCTTTCTTTTCCCGATTCACGACCTCAGGTGTCGTGAATACGGAAAAGAAGGCGGCGGCGGGCGGCTGCGCGGCGGGCCGGGCGAGGCGCAGGGTGCGGCTCAGGGGCGGGCGAGGCGGCGGAGGACGGCGGGCCGGCTCGGGGGCGGGCGAGGCGGCGGAGGGCGGCGGGCCGGCTCAGGGACGGGCGGCGGCGAGGGCGGCGGCGAGGGCGGCGGGGTAGGGCGGCGTCAGCACCCCCTCCTCGGTGACGATCGCCGTGACCAGGTCGGCGGGCGTGACGTCGAAGGCGAGGTTCTCGGCCTCGACGCCGGCGGGGGTGACCCGGGCGCCGGCGACCTCGGAGACCTCGTCGCCGGAGCGGCGCTCGATCGGGATGTCTGCACCGGTGGGACAACGCAGGTCGATCGTGGAGGTGGGCGCGGCCACGTAGAACGGGACACCGTTGTGGTGGGCCAGCACGGCCAGCGGGTAGGTGCCCACCTTGTTGGCCACGTCGCCGTTGGCGGCCACCCGGTCGGCGCCGACGACGACGCAGTCGACCGCTCCCTCGGCCAGCAGCGAGCCGGCCCGCACGTCGGGGATCACCGTGACCGGGATCCCGAGGCGGTCGAGCTCCCACGCCGTGAGGCGGGCCCCCTGGAGCAGCGGGCGCGTCTCGTCCACCCACACGTGGGCGGCGCCGGCCGAGCGCACCACCCCCAGCGCAGTGCCGTACCCGGCACACGCGAGGGCGCCGGCATTGCAGTGGGTGAGGACCCGGGCGCCCGGCGGCAGCAGGTCGGCTCCGTGGTCGCCGAGACGACGGTTCCTGGCCACGTCCTCGGCTGCGATGGCGACGCCCTCGGCCACCGGGTCGGCCGCGCCCCGGGCCCGGGACACGCCCCACGCCAGGTTCACGGCGGTGGGTCGGGTGGCCATCAGCCGGGCCGCGGCATCGTCGAGGTCCTCCCCAGTGACGGCGGCCAGCGCCACACCCATGGCGCCCGCCACGCCCAGGGCCGGCGCGCCGCGAACGGCCAGGGTGCGGATCGCCTCGCACAGGTCCTCGACGGTGCGGGCGTCGAGGAACACCAGCCGGCCCGGGAGCATCCGCTGGTCGATCATGCGCACCACCCCGTCCACCCAGGCGATGGTGGGAGGGATCGGGTCGTCAGCCACGGGCGAGGGCGGCGCAGGTCGCCCGCACACCGGCCTCGACGCCGCCGGGACGGCGGTAGGCGGCGGACCCCAGCAGCATGAGCAGGCCCGAACCGCCCGCCCGCTCGGCCTGGGCCCGGGCGTTGTCGGGTCCGATCCCGCCGCCGAGGACGGCCACGGGGACCGCAGCGCCGTCCACCGGGCGTCGCACGGCGTCGATCTGGGCCCGCACGTCGTCGTTGGTGTCGAAGAGCTTCCCGTCGAACGCGCCGACCTGCACGTAGTCGGCGCCCGCCAGCCGGGTCAGCAGGGCCAGCACGTGCCCGGCCACGCCGAAGCGGTCGTTGCGGACCCACGGTCCCGACCCGACCCGGTGGGCGAAGATCGGCACACCGAGGTCGGCGTCGCGCAGGGCACGCACGGCGTCGAGCCCGGCGGTGAAGGCGTTCACCATGACGCCGGTGGCGCCCAGCTCCACGACCCGCCGCCCCCGTGTCACCAGTCCCTCGACCGGTCCGGTGACGTTGGCGCAGTACACGACGGACGGGTGCAGCATGGAGGCCACCGCCTCGACCCGCCGCTCCAGGGGACACCACGCCGGATCGCCCATCAGTTCATCGTCCTTCACCAGGCGGGCACCACCGGCGGCCAGCGCCGCCGCCACCGACGCCACCTCCGCCGGCCCCAGGCCCAGCGACGGCTTCACGATGGCGCCCACGCCGACGTCGGCGGGCGCCGCAAACGAAGGACCGGGCAGGAAGCCGGGAGGTAGCTCCAGGTCGACGAGGCGGCAGCGGCTGAACGTCCGGTCCTCCACCCCCTCCCCCGCCACCAGCGACGACAGCAGCATGGGCAGGTTGCGGCCCCAGTTGCCCTCCGGGAACTCCAGCACGGCCCGCCCATCCGCCTCGGACACGACCCGCCCGCGCACGAAGTCGGGCCCCTCGGGCATCCCGAGCGATTCCTCGAGCGCCAGCGCCTCGGCCGAGCCGTGCGGCTCCAACTCGAACGTCGCCCGGATCATGCGGTTTCCCTCGCTCCCGAGGAAATAGCTCGCCAGAATGGCGAGCTATTTCCTCGAAGTGGTCAGGTCCCGACGGTCCAGGAGGACAGGTACTCCTCCTGGGCGGGGGTGAGGCGGTCGATGCCGACGCCCATGCTCTCGAGCTTGAGGCGGGCGATCTCCTTGTCGATCTCGGCCGGCACGTCGTACACCCGCTTCTCGAGACCGGCACCGTGCTTGACGACCCACTCGGCGGCCAGGGCCTGGTTGGCGAAGCTCATGTCCATGACGGCGGCGGGGTGGCCCTCGGCCGCCCCCAGGTTCACCAGCCGCCCTTCGGCGATCACCAGGATCCGTCGCTCCCCCTCGAGCAGGAACTCCTCGACCGACGGCCGGACCGCACGGCGGGCGCCGGCCAGCTCGCCCAGCGCCTTCAGGTCGATCTCGATGTCGAAGTGCCCGGAGTTGGCGAGGATGGCACCGTCGCGCATGGCGGCGAAGTGCTCCTTGCGGAGGACGTCACGGTTGCCGGTGACGGTGATGAAGATGTCGCCGACGGGCGCCGCCTCCTCCATCGAGACGACGTGGTGGCCGTCCATGACGGCCTCGAGAGCCCGCAGCGGGTCGACCTCGGTGACGTAGACCTGCGCGCCCATGCCGCTGGCCCGGCTGGCCACGCCCTTGCCGCAGTAGCCGTAGCCCGCGACCACGACTTTCTTGCCGGCCAGGAGCACGTTGGTGGCGCGGACGACGCCGTCGAGGGTGGACTGGCCCGTTCCGTACCGGTTGTCGAACATGTGCTTGGTGTCGGCGTCGTTGACGGCGACGATGGGGAACTTCAGCGCCCCGTCGGCTTGCATGGCCTTGAGGCGGATGACGCCCGTGGTGGTCTCCTCGGTGCCGGCCAGCACCTCGGCGACCTGCTCGGGACGGTTCCGGTGCAGACGCGACACGAGGTCGCATCCGTCGTCCATGGTGAGCTGCGGACGCTCGTCGAGCACGGCATCGATGTGGCGGAAGTAGGTGTCGGAGTCCTCACCCTTGATGGCGAAGACCTGCATCTCCTCGTCGCGCACCAGGGCGGCGGTGACGTCGTCCTGGGTGGACAGGGGGTTGGAGGCGCACACGTTCACGACGGCCCCGCCCGCCTTCAGCGTGCGCAGGAGACTGGCCGTCTCGGTGGTGACGTGCAGGCAGGCGGCGACGCGAATCCCCTCGAGCGGCCGCTCCTTGGCGAAGCGCTCCCGGATCGAGGCGAGGACCGGCATATGGGTCTCGGCCCAGTCGATGCGTTGCCGGCCGAGGTCGGCGAGGGCGATGTCTGCGATGTCGTGGGCCATGAGGTGATGGTCAGCCTTCCTGGAGTTGTCGCTTGAGCTCATCGATGACGGGCACCGGACCGGGGTCGATGCCCTCGTTGGCGGCCATGTGCAAGGCCACATAGTCACCCACCAGCACGAGGTCGAGCAGCTGTGCCAGGTCGCCGTCCCCTTCGGCACGCACCTCCTCGATGCCGGCCACCACCTCGCGCACGAGGTCGGCCACCAGCTCGAAGCGCCGGCTCACCTGGGGGTGCTCGCTGTCGTGGCGCAGGTTGACCAGCGTGACCAGCTGGCGGGTGACGTCGCCATGCTGGCCCCAGCCCTGCAGCTCGTTGTGGCACAGCTCGGGCTGCACCGAATAGAACGCAGGCGCCTTGGCGATCTCATTGACCTGGGTCTTCCAGCGCTGGGCGGCGGCGTGCCCCAGGGCCCCGGACGAGTTGACCAGCGGGATGGTGCGACCGATCCGGCGGGCCACCTCGGCAGCCGGACCGCCGCCCGCCTCGAGCTGGTCGCGACGGACCTTGAGCTGGTCGACGGCCAGGTCGATCCACTGGGAGGCCCCGGGGAACAGACCGATCTCCTCCAGGAGGACCAAGGGGGGGATGGCCATGGCCCCGATGGCGGTACGGGGCTGGGGCAGGTCGGCGGGCACGTGCACCACGGGGGAGCCCCACGCCGACGCCAGCTTGGACAGCTGGCCGCCGCTCGTGACGGCCACCACCCGGGCTCCCTGCACGGCTGCCTCGCCCGCCGCCTCGCACGTCTCCTCCGTGTCGCCGGAGAACGAGATGGCGAAGACCAGCGAGCCCTCGCCGACGAAGGCCGGCAGCGTGTAGGACTTGACCACGACCACCGGGACCGACATGAACGGGCCGGCGGTGGCCAGCAGGATATCGCCCGCCACGCCGCTGCCCCCCATACCGAGCACCACGACGTTCTCCACCTCGGCCCGGCTGGGTAGACCATCGACGCCTTCGGCTGCCACGCACGCCTGCTCGACCTGATCGGGAAGGCGAGCGGTGGCTGCCCAGATACCCTCGGTGTCGAGCGTGCCTTCCGGCGCGGTCATGGCGCTGTGTTGGGATCGAAGGTGGGGGTGATGCCGTCCGCCTCGGCCTTGGCGATGAGGCGGTCGTGCTCGGCGTCGTCGACGGTCTCGGCCTCGTCGATGAGCATCACCGGGATGTCGTCGCGGATGGCGTAGCGCCGCCGGAGCCGAGCGTTGTAGAGGGACTGCTCGTCCTCGAAGTAGAGCAGCGGCCCCTTGTCCTCGGGGCAGGCCAGGATCTCGAGCAGCTGGGGGTCGAGGGCCATGGTCAGCCCGCCTCGGCGTCGTCGCCCCGCAGGAGCGCCTGAACCTCGGCCACATGGGTATCGCAGTCGCCCCGAGTGGCCGCTTCGAGGTTGAGGCGCAGGAGCGGCTCGGTGTTCGACGCCCGGAGGTTGAACCACCAGTCGCCGTGGTCGACGGTGAGCCCGTCGGTGCGGTCGAGCTCGGCATCGGCATGGGCCTCGGCGACCCGGTCGAGCACGGCGCCGGGATCGTCGTCGACCCGCGTGTTGATCTCACCCGACATGGCGTAGCGCTCGAACGGCTTCCGCAGCGCGGACAACGGCTTGGCGGCCTTGCCCATGAGCTCGAGGATGACCACCGCCGCGATGAGCCCCGAGTCGGCCCGGTAGTTGTCCCGGAAGTAGTAGTGCCCGGAGTGCTCGCCGCCGAACACCGCGTCGGTGTCGGCCATCACCGCCTTGATGAACGAGTGTCCCACCCGCGTGCGCACCGGCGTGCCGCCGTTCTCGCGGATGACCTCCGGCACCGCCTTGGAGCAGATCAGGTTGTGGATGATGGTGGCGCCGGGGTGCTTCTCCAACATCGCCTTGGCGACCATCGCCGTCGTCGTCGAACCGGACACCGGCTCCGCCTGCTCGTCGACGAGGAACACCCGGTCGGCGTCACCATCGAAGGCGAGCCCGACGTCGGCGCCCGCGTCGAGCACCCGGGCCTGCAGCGACTTCAGGTTCTCGGGCTGGATGGGGTCGGCAGGGTGGTTCGGGAAGTTGCCGTCGAGCTCCGGGAACAGCACCTCGAGGTCGTACGGAATGCCCTCGAACACCCGGGGGACGACAAGGCCGCCCATGCCGTTGGCGGTGTCGGCCACGACCTTGAGGGGACGCAGTGCGCCGACGTCGACGAAGGAGCGCACGTGGGCCGCGTAATCGCCGATGAGGTCGCGGTGGCTCGACGACCCGGTGCTGTCCGCCGCCGGCGGCGGATCCGCGACCATGGCCTTGATCTCGGCCAGCCCGGTGTCGAGGCCCACCGGCCGTGCCCCGGACAGGCACAGCTTCACGCCGTTGTACTTGGCGGGGTTGTGCGACGCCGTGAACATCGCTCCCGGCGCGTCGAGCCGGCCGGCCGCGTAATACAACAGATCGGTGGAGGCGAGGTCCAGGAAGACGACGTCGACCCCCTGGCCCATCACCCCTTCGGCGAACGCAGCCGAGAGCTCCTCACCCGACGGACGCATGTCGCGCGCCACCAGGATCGTGGGTGCGCCGGCGAAGGATGCGAACGCCGCACCGATGCGCCGGCACACGCCGGCATCGAGCTCGTCGGGGACGACGCCGCGGATGTCGTAGGCCTTGAAGATGGTGTCGAGGGTGCCCATGCGGGGGCGCAGCCTAGCGGCTCGCGCTCCGGCGCCGCCCTGCGTCGGCAATAGTTGTCCGATGCGTCCCGGCCGCCGGCATTCCTCGTGATCTCGGTCGTGATGCCGGCGTTCAACGAAGCCGATTTCCTCGACGCCTCCGTCCGCGACGTCGTCGCCGGGCTGGCTGCGCTCGGCCGCCGGGCCGAGGTGCTGGTGGTGGAGAACGGCTCCACCGACGGGACCGCCTCCGTGGCCCGGAGGCTGGCCGACGAGCTCCCAGGCGTGCGGGCGTTGTCCCTCCCCGAGCCCGACTACGGCGCCGCCCTCCGGGCCGGGTTCCTGGCCGCCGAGGGCGATCTGGTGGCCAACTTCGACGTCGACTATTACGACGTGGCGTTCATCGAGCGGTGTCTCGGGCTCCTCACCGACGGGGGGCCGGTGATCGTGGTCGGCAGCAAGCGGGCGGAGGGTGCCGACGACCAGCGGGCCTGGCCCAGGCGGCTCATCACCTCAGCGTTCGCCGTCGTCCTCCGCCGAGGCTTCGGCCTCGGGGTCTCTGATACCCACGGGATGAAGATCATGCGGCGCCAACCGCTGGTCGGCGTGGTGGCGCGGTGCCGGTTCGGCACCGACCTCTTCGACACCGAGCTCGTCCTCCGGGCCGAGCGGTCCGGGCTCGGCGTGGCCGAGGTCCCGGTGTCGGTCAGGGAGTCCCGCCCATCGAGGACGCCCATCCTGCGGCGCGCCGTTCGAACCGTACGGGGGCTCGTCCGCCTGCGGCTGGCCCTCCGCAACGACGCCGGATGAGATCGCCCGTGGTGGCGCCGGAGGCTGCTCGCGCACTCGCATCCGGGCCACGACCACGAGGGCGAGGAGGCCGGCGGCGGTGAGGCCCATGCCGGCGTTGTCGACCGGCGTGCGGCCATAGTGCAGCTCCACGTGACGCCCGGTGGGCACGACGACCATGAGGTTGGGCGAGATCCGCCACGGCCCCTTCGCCCCCGAGGCCTGCCAGTTCGGGAAGTACGACATCTTCACGAGGATGGGCGTCCCCGGGGTGTCGACGTCGAAGGCGATCCGGTCGTCGCCCAATTCGAAGCCCGACACCGTGGCGACGGACGCCACCGGTCGGGTCGGCACCTCGGCCGCCGCCGTGCGCTCCACCCGCTTCCACCCCGGCGGGCCGCCGGCGGCCAGGTAGGTGCCCTGTCGCGCCGGGTCGAGGAACCAGGCCTCTGACACGTCGAGCCAGTCCGCCTCCTTGCCGACGTCCCGCACGACGACGGGCACGTTGGCCAACGGCTCCACAAGCTGCGAGCCCGCCACCTCGTAGATCGACCAGCTGCGCTCGGCCTGCCCCGTGGGGTAGTTGACGGGGAAACCCTTGGTGGTCGCCACGAGCCGGAGGTCGGGGTTCTGGGCGGCCGCCGCCTTCGACTCGGCGGTGAACGCCATGTAGTACCGGCTCCCCAGCATCTGCAGGTGCCGGACGCCGGCGGCGATGTCGTAGTCCTTGTACTTCAGGCCCCGCTGCGGCCGGGACGCCTTGCGCGACAGCTCGGACGCCGACAGGAAGTGGTACGGCGTGGTGGCCGACGACTCGAAGTAGAGGCCCTCCATGGAGCCGATGCAGCCGTCGGTCCAGTACGGCAGGAGCATCAGGGCGAGGGGCGTACCCAGCTGGTCGAGCTCGGGCTCGTACTCCCAGTGGGCCCGCCCGCAGCCGATCGAACGGCCGACGCTGGCCATCGTGTCGACGACCTCGCGGTACTCGGGATAGGAGTTCTTCCGCTCGTAGCCACTGAAGTTCCACTTCGCCCAGTCGGGCACGTAGCTGCGGTCTGTCGTCGAGTCGGGCACGAGCGGCAGCAGCTCGAGCGGCAGCCGCTCCACGAACGGGATGTGCAGCGGGATGGTGACGAAGATAAGCGTGGCGGCCAGCACCACGAGGGTCCCCGCGGCGGCGGCGTGGTCGTGGATCGCGGCCCGGGTCCGCCACGGGGACCGCACGACGCCGTCCTCGCCGACGTGGTGCTCGTCGACTGCCCGGACACCCGCCGGGACACGGCGGTCGTCCGCTCCGTCGCCGGCCCCGTCGTCCGCCTCGATCGGCCCGCCGGCCGGGCCGGCGGCGGCAACGGCGGCCGGGCCGGCGGTTGGCCATTCGAAGACGCCCCCACTCGGTCGATCATCGAGCGGCTGCTCCGCCCGCAGCACCAGGTCCCGCGCGCCGCGGGTGAGCCACATGACGAGCCAGGCCAGCGAGGCGGCGGCGATCCCGGCGAGGAGGGCCAGGCAGAGGAACCAGAACGGGAGCAGGCGCGGGTTCCAGATCTTGCCCTGGGGCGCGAAGCGGAATCCGAGGGCGGACAGGCCGGCCATGACGGTGAGGAACGTTCCCACCCGGCACTGCCGGATCAGCGAGACCACGGCGCCGATCCCGGCCAGCAGCACCAACCAGCGCAGGTTCTCGGGCAGGAGGTTGTCGCGGTAGGTGACCATCTTCTCGTACGCCATGTCGTTCGTGTAGGGCAGGCGGACGACGAAGGGCAGCGCCCAGAAGGCGGTGAGCAGCCCGGCGAGGAGACCGACGATCATGGTGTTCGCCATGCGGCGGGTGCTCGGCCGCATGGCCACGAGCACGATTGCCCCGGCGACGGCGAAGAAGGTCGGCACCACGTGGGACAGCAGGGTCAGGGCCAGCAGCCCGCCGGCCAGCGCCCGGTGGCGGCCCGTGTCGAGCATGCGGGCGAACACGCCGAGGAACACGACGGCCAGGCTGAGGCTGATGGAGTACGAGAACTCGCCGGCGAGGGTCGAGGCGATGTTCCCGCCGTAGATGGTGAAGGTCCGGTCGAACAGGAAGGGCAGCGTGGCGACCGCCAGGCAGGCCGGCCCGGGCGTGCGCAGACCGGCCAGCTTGCCGAACCCCCACGCCGCCACCGGCAGAGTGACCATCCCGGCCACCGCGATCAGCTTGAAGGCGACCTCGTAGGGCAGTACGAGCCCGACAATGACGATGAGCAGGCTCGGCAGCGGGAAGTAGAACGTCGGAAAGGCGAACCCGGCGTACCAGTCCGGGGCCCAGCCGGTGATGCGCCCGTGCGGCAGCAGGTGGTCCCGCATGAAGGCGGGTCCCCACACGTGCGCTCCCATGTCGCCGCCGTTGGGTGTGGTGGCCGCGAACAGCAACCTGGGCTGGAGCTGGACGAAGACGAACAGCGCCGCTCCGCCGACGGCCACCAGCGTGGCGAGCGAGGCAGCTGACGGCCGGCGCACCGGCCCATTGTTGCCCGAACGCCGGCGGTGGCGGTGAGCGCCCCCGCCGTGTCGGCTAGCGCTGGGCCGCGAGCGCGAGCACGCCCGGCAGCCGCAGCGACTCGTCGCCGCTCCGCCACCAGCGGCTGTCGCAGCTCGAGCAGTTCTGCATCGTCACGGGGCGATCGGCGATCCTCAGGCTGATCTCGACCAGACCGGACTTCTTGCACTTGGGGCAGCTCATGACGCATCACTCTCCAGACGAGGGGCACCGTTGCCCGCCGTAATGATCGACCGGCCGGGGGCATCCCTTGAGGGTCAAACCGGCCCGCACGCGACATGACCCGCAATGACTACCTGGTGATGAGCAGAATCACCACGGTCGTGGCGTTGAAGGCCATGTGGGCCACGAGAGAGGGCCCCAGTCGCCCGGCCCGCTGGGCGAGCACGGCGAGGACGGCCCCGAAGGCGATGAGGCCGAGGAGCTGGACGGGTTGGAGATGGGCCAGCCCGAAGGCGACGGCGGAGAGGGCCACGGCGGCGCGGGGCTCGAAGCGCCGTTCGGCCGACCGCAGCAGGAGGCCGCGGAAGAAGAGCTCCTCCACGAGCGGCGCGACGATCACGATGCACGCCGCGATCAGGGCGATCCCGCCACCGTGGGCCACGTCGGTGACCTTCTTGGCCTCCCGGGAGACGTCGACGTTGCGGAAGAGCCAGTGCACCGGCAGGTACAGGATCGGGATCAGGACGAGCTGCGACAGCAACCCCGCCGCCAACCCCACCGGGACGTCGCGCCACTCGACCCGGAGCCCGAAGTCGACGGCCAGGCTCCCGCTGCCCTTGCGGCGGCTGGCCCGGGCGACGGCGACCCCGAGGCCCAACCAGTTGCCGACGAAGCTTGCCGCCAAGGCCCCGACGGTGAGCACTTCGGTGCCCGTGGCCGAGACCCAGATCGACGCGAACAGGATCGACAGGAAGAAACCGGCCAGGTACCCCACCGCCGCGTCGCCCAGACCCCATCGCGCCCCCTCGGGGTGCCCGGCGGGCGGCGGCGGATCGCCGACCCCCGGTAGCTCCGTCATCCGCGGATCACGGAGCAGGCGAGGACCACGGCCGGGCAGCCTACGGCGACCGCCCCGAGGGCCCTAGACGGCGATGGAGGGCCGGATCGGGATGATCGGGGTGCGACGGTCGTCGCACGCCCACCCGACCGGCACCTTGAGCGAGCCCGCATGGGTGGCGCACAGCCCCCACGCCGCCGTGGCGTCGGGCTCCTCACCAGGGCTGTCGAGCCACACGGTGCGGCTGGCGTAGTGGTAGGTCATGGTGGCGGTGGCCGACGCCGGGCACCCGGGGCGGGCGCAATGGCGGATGTCCATGCCGATGAAGGTACCTGGCGGTGAGCCCTTTGCGGGGGACCCCTTGGCGGAATCTCGGTCTCCGCGCGCAGCCCCGCCGGGGCACCGGTCGCCATGCCGGGCAAGGACGAAGGTGGCGCCTAGCATTGTGGAATGAGCCGCCAACCCGGGGACCTCCGGCCGGGCCGTCCCGAACGACCCCTGGCGCCGGGCGGGCCGGGCCAGGAGCCCACGTTCCGCTGGGCCATGATCGCCCTGTTCGCGCTCGTCGTGGCGGTGCTCGTGCTCCCGCCGCTGCTCGGGAGCGCGTCGCGGACCGAGCTCGGCTACGGCGAGTTCCTTCGCAGGGCGGAGGAGGGCAAGGTCGCCAAGGCCGCCGTCAACAACGACACGGGCCGGATCACGGGCGACCTCAGCGACGGCACCCGCTTCACCGTCGACGGTCCGCGGCCGCTGCCCGACGCCGACTCCGCCACGCTGCGCTCCAAGATCCCGAAGCTCACCTTCGACAACTCGCAGCCCAACTTCTTCACGTCGCTGCTGCCCCTGCTGCTCCCCGTGGCCCTCCTCATCGGGTTCTTCGTCTGGATGAACAAGCGGGCCCAGGGCCAGATGTCGGGCATCATGTCCATCGGGCGCTCGAAGGCCAAGGTGTACACGACCGAGCGGCCTCGCACGACGTTCAGCGACGTGGCCGGCTACGAGGGGGTCAAGCAGGAGATCCGCGAAGTCGTCGACTTCCTCAGGTCGAAGGAGCGCTTCAAGGAGATCGGCGCCCGGATCCCCAAGGGCGTGCTGCTCGTGGGCCCGCCCGGCACCGGCAAGACGCTGCTGGCGCGCGCCGTGGCCGGCGAAGCCGGCGTGCCGTTCCTGTCGGTCACCGGGTCCGACTTCATGGAGATGTTCGTCGGCGTCGGTGCGTCGCGGGTGCGCGACCTGTTCCAGACGGCCCGCAAGCAGGCGCCGGCCATCATCTTCGTCGACGAGGTCGACTCCATCGGTCGCAAGCGCGGGGCAGGTCTCGGTGGCGGCCACGACGAGCGCGAGCAGACGCTCAACCAGATGCTCTCGGAGATGGACGGGTTCGAGACCACCGAGGGCATCGTCATGATGGCGGCCACCAACCGGCCCGACATCCTCGACCCCGCCCTGCTGCGCCCGGGCCGCTTCGACCGCCAGATCGTGGTGCCCCTTCCCGACCTCGAAGAACGCCTTCCCATCCTCCAGGTGCACTGCAAGGACAAGCGCATCGCCCCCGACGTCGACCTCCAGGTCGTGGCCCGCGGCACGCCCGGGATGAGCGGCGCCGACCTGGCTAACCTGGTCAACGAGGCGGCCCTGCACGCCGTCCGGCGGGACTCCGACGCCGTGCACATGGAGGACTTCGAGGCGGCGCGCGACCGGGTCATCATGGGCCAGCGCCGGGAGTCCCTCGCCCTGTCCGACGAGGAGAAGGAGCGGGTCGCCTACCACGAGGGTGGGCACGCCGTGCTGGCGTATGTCCTCCCCCACGCCGACCCGGTCCACAAGGTCACGATCCTGCCCACCGGGATGGCGCTGGGCGTCACCCAGCAGCTCCCCATGGAGGAGCGCCACATCTATCCCCGGGCCTACATCGAGGACAGCCTGGCCGTGCGGATGGGCGGCCGGGTCGCCGAGATGCTGGTGTATGGCGACCTCTCGACAGGGGCGAACAACGACCTGGTCGGCAACACGGAGCTGGCCCGCAAGATGGTCCGCGAGTGGGGGATGAGCGACCGGGTCGGTCCGATGGCATGGGGCTCCCAGGGCATGGTCTTCCTCGGTGAGGACCTGATGCACACGCGCGACTACAGCGACGAGACCTCGCGGGTGATCGACGAGGAGGTGGAACGGATCCTCCGCGAGCAGGAGGAGCGGGCCACGACGGAGCTTTCCGGCCACCGTGGGGGGCTCGACGCAGTGGCCGCCGCCCTCCTCGAGAACGAGACCGTCGACGGCGCCGAGGTCAAGCGCCTGGTCGACGAGGCAGCCGGCCGCGAGGTCCACATGTACCCGGCCGACGAGACCGTTCCCATCTTCGCCGAACCCACGCCCGACGGCCGGCCCGACCCCGAGGCCACGCCGGCGCGCCCGCCGTCGCCGAGGGGCGCCGCCCCCGGCACGGGTGATGCCGCCCGGGCCCCGGCCGGCCGACCCGACGACGCTCCCCAGATCGTCGAGCACTGAAGCGCGGAGCTCGGCGCGCCAGCTCCTCGGCCGGCACCCGTCGGCGCCAGCCCGGGCACCTTCTCAGATCAGAGCGCAGCTGCGACGACCAGACCGGCGGCGGCCGCTGCGGCGCAGGCCACCAGGCTCACCGCCGCATTGAGGCAGCCGGCCGGTACGGCGCCGTCTTCGAGCAGGCGGATCGTCTCGACGGTGAAGGTCGAGAACGTGGTGAAGGCGCCACAGAAGCCGGTGCCGAGCACGATCCTCGGCGTCTCCGGGAGCGCGTGGTACAGGGCGGCGCCGCTCACGAGCCCGAGCACGAGCGATCCGGTGACGTTCACCACGAGGATCCCCCACGGGATGGGGCCGGGCACGCGGTCGTGCACCACGCCGTCGAGCAGATGGCGCGCCGGGGCGCCGACGGCTCCCGCCGCGGCCAGCCCGGCCAGGACCGTTGCGCTCACTCGGCTCCCTCGACCAGGAGAACCTCGTCGACGCCCTTGGCGTGCGCCGAGGAGCTGCGGCGGGCCACCAGCACGCCGCCCCAGGCAGCAGCGAGCCCGGCGAACACGCTGCCCAGCGCGTACACGACACCGGCGGCGGCGTGGCCGTCCTTGATGAGCAGGTCGGTGTCCACGGCCAGCGTGGAGAACGTGGTGAAGGCGCCGAGGAAGCCCGTGGCGAAGAACGGCCGGAGGTAGCGGCTGGGCGGGAAGCGGTCGATCACCACGATCAGGAAGCATCCCAGGGCGAAGCTGCCGGACACGTTCGTCAGGAACGTCGCCCACGGGAACGCGCCGGGCGTCGGGGGGAGGAGCCGGGCGACGGCGTAGCGGGCGGGAGCACCGAGGGCGCCGCCGGCGGCGATGACGCCGAGGACGTCGAGCCGGATGCGCTCGGAACGGCGATGCGCCGGTACCCCCACGTCCTGCATCAGGAGGCGAAATCGGGTCTGGCGGAGCGGACGTCGTCGCTGCGGCCCTTCGGCTCCTCCCAGTCCTCCTGGCGCCCCATCGCCGTGAGGTCGAGGAAGTAGTACGACCCGCCCGTCGACTCCAGCCCCCGTGCGTACTGCGAGTACGTGTGGAACACCCGGCCGTCCACCCGGAGAAAGCAGCTGCGACCGGGCATCTCGAAGGGTTGCTCGGCGTCGAAGAACGCCGAGCCCATCGCCTCGTACTCGGCTCGGGTGCGGAAGTTGTAGGCGGCCGGTCGGACGGATTCGTCGATGGTGACGCCGAAGTCGTAGTTGAAGTCGGTGCCGAAGGAGGAATACCACGGAAGGTCCCACCCCTTCGTCGCCTTCCATCTCTCGAGCTTGGCCAGAGGCGCCCGCGACACCATTGCGTAGGTGGTGTCGCGGGTGTGGAGGTGTTCCAGGAAGCCGGCGGACAGCTCGTCGGTTCCGGCAGAGCAGCTGGGGCAGCCGTCGTCCCACGCCGGATCGAACATGAAGTGGTAGACGATCAACTGTCGGCGACCCTCGAACAGGTCGGCCAGGTGCGCCGGTCCTCCGGCGCCCTCGAAGACGTACTGCTTGGTGATCTCCACCATGGGAAGGCTGCGCCGTCGCGTGTTCAGCTCGTCGCGCCGTCTGGTGAGCTCCTTCTCCTGGACCAGCAGGTCCTTTCGGGCGGTGAGCCACTCTTCCGGCGTGGCGATTCGGGGAAGGGTCATCACGCTCCTCTCGCTCTCTGGAGGTCGGTCCTGCAGCCGGCGGGCGCACCCGCCAACCCAGCGTCGCACCGCGTTCCGTGCCTCGGGCCGACCGGGACGCTACGCGCCCGTCCCGTCGCCGGGCGCCCTCGTCGCCTCGCCTCGGGCACGGCGGCGGGGACGACGTGCCACGATGCGGTCCATGGTCTTCGAACAGATGTGCCCCAGGTGCGGGCGGAACTTCGACGGCGAGGACAAGGACGCGGTCGCCGATGCCGTCGCGGAGCACGCCAGAGCCGACCACCACCACGCCCTCGACAAGAACGTCGTCCTCGCCCACCTCGAACGTGTGCATCCCTACGAACGCGACGAATAGCCCGGCCGGGGCGCCCCTGGCCGTCGGGCGGCGGATTCCCGGCCGTCGACTGTCGATCTGCGCGGATCCCGTTCGTCTCATCGGGGAGTCATCCGACGAGGAGGAAGCATGAAGTAGGTGCAGGCCCAGATCGCGTCGCTGCACGCCGACGACCATCCCGACTGGGCGCGGATCGCCCATCTCTACGGGGAGCTCGCCGGCCTCACCGACTCGCCGGTCGTCCAGCTGAACCGTGCCGTTGCAGTGGCCGAGGCGAGGGCCCGGCGGCCGGCCTGCGCATCGTCGACGAGCTGCCTCTGGACGGCTACCGCTACCTGCACGCGACCCGAGCCGAGCTGCTGCACCGCCTCGGTCGCACGGACGAGGCGCTCGACGCCTATGACCGGGCCCTGACGCTCGTGGACGACGACGCCGAACGGCGGCTGTTCGAGCGGCGAAGGGCGGTGCTGGGCGGCGGGTCGGGCGCCGATCCTCGCCACGAGGATTGAGCTCCCGGGGCACGGCGCCGCGTGCGGCGCTACTGCCCGTCTTTTTCGCGGCATTCGTCCGAACAATTCAGGCTGGCGACAGATGCCGTAGGCAAGATGTCAGGCGTCCTCCGGTGGCGGTCGCGTCCACATTGCAGGACACGTCAGGCAATTTCCGCGGTCGCCGGGGCCGGCGCCGAGTTCTCCACAGAGTCACTTGATTCCCTGGTTTATAGGCGGTACGTTCGAATGAGTACTCGCGTGGGGGCGGTGGTAATCAGTGTGGGAGCATTGGTATCGCGGCGTTGGTCGATACCCCGTCGGCGGTGGTCCGGCGCGTGCCCCATCGCCGCGCCTTCTTCCTCCACCGGACGGGTCACCATGAGCGCGGGGCAGGGCTCGGTGGATCCCCGCGCATTCGGCATCGCCCTGGACGCGCCATCGCGCGACATCGGCACGGGATCGTTCGCGGCTACCGAGGTTCGGACACGGGTCGTTCCTCCACTGGCGACAGCCACCTCGCGCGCCCAACGGCTCACCATCGCGGCCGTCATGGCCGACGTGGTCGGCGTCATCGTCGGCTATGCCCTGGCCCGGCCGGTGCACCTGGCCACGGGAGCGGACCCCGCACCGTTCCTGCACGCCAGAGCCACACTTGCCTGGACCGTCGCGTTCTGGGCGCCGATCTTCGCCGCCTATCACCTGTACGACCGACGCCGGCTCGGAAGTCCTGCCGAGGAGGCCCGCCAGGTCCTCCATGCCGTCTGCGTGGCCACGGGCAGCGTCGTCGTCTTCACCTTCTTCGCCGGGGTGGAGCTCGAGCGGGGCAGCGTCGCCGCCATCTGGGCGACCTGCCTGCTCACCGTCGGCATCGTCCGGCTGGTCATGCGCAAGGTCGCCCACCGGCTGAACTCGAGAGGGTTCACCGCCGTGCGAGCCGTGGTCGTCGGCGTCAACGACGAGGCGAGGACGCTGGCCCGCATCCTCCAGCGCCAGCGTTGGCGGGGGTACGACGTGGCCGGTTTCGTCGCCGTCGAGCCGGCGGGATCCGCCTCGGTCGACGGACGGCCGGTCCTGGGTTCGGTGGAGGACATCGCCGCCGTCCTCGACCGCACCGATGCCGGGACGGTGCTCATCGCCGGCAGCGCCGTGTCGTCGGAGACGCGCTCGGAGCTGGATCGCCAGCTCCAGGCCTCGAACGTCGAGGTGCAGGTCTCGCTGGGACTGCCGAACCTGGCCGCCTCGAGGTTGTCGGTTCAGGGAATCGACGGCTTGGCCATGCTGTCCGTCCAGCCCAAGCGCCTGAGCCGTCGCCAGGTCGTCGGGAAGCGGATGTTCGACCTGGTGACTGCCGTGACGCTGGTGATCCTCACCGCTCCGGTCACCGCACTGATCGCTCTGGCCGTGCGCCTCAGTGGGCCCGGGCCGGTGCTGTTCCGCCAGGTCCGGGTGGGCGAAGGTGGTCGTCCGTTCACGTTGTTCAAGTTCCGCTCCATGGTGGTGCACACCGAGGTCCACCTCGACGAACTGACGAGCCGCAACCAGGCGGACGGCCTCCTCTTCAAGATGGCCGACGACCCGCGGGTCACACGCGTCGGTCGCATCCTGCGACGGTTGAGCCTGGACGAACTCCCCCAGCTGCTGAACGTCATCCGCGGTGAGATGAGCCTCGTCGGACCGCGGCCGGCCCTCCTCCAGGAAGCCCGCCGGTACGACGAGCAGCTCCGGAACAGGCTTCGTGTGAAGCCCGGCCTCACCGGCCTGTGGCAGGTCAACGGTCGCCATGCGCTCCCGTTCGAGGACTACGTTCGCTATGACCTCTTCTACGTGGAGAATTGGTCGCTGAGCCTGGACCTCTACATCATGGCCAAGACCATCCCGGCTCTCTTCAGCCGCCAGGGCGCCTACTGAGACGAGCCTCACGGGCACGCCCTTTCGCGTCCCGGATCGAGGGCCGGATCGGAACCGGCCCGGCCCGGCCGGGCGCTGCGGTGCGGCGGGTGTGCGATGCTGGAGGGGCGTTGCCGGAGGCCTTCTCGATCGTCCGCATGGCGGGCGACATCTCGTCGTTCGACCGGGGCCGAGCCGGCGTGTCACGGGGTCGGCACCGTTGAGCGCCTCTCCGGCGGGCCACGAGGTCGCCGACGCCGAGGCTCATCTGGCGGCGGTGGCCGCCCACGGGCTTCCGACGACCATTGCGACGCCGTCGACGGTGCCGCTTCCCCTGGCGGAGTGGGACCATCTGCTTGCGCGGATACGCCAGGAGCGCCTCGAGGGGCTGCTGAACCGCGTGATCGCCGACGGCGCGCTGGCGGTCACGCCCCGCCAGGCCGAGGAGGCGGCGGCCGCCAACAGCGCGGCCGTGCGGCTGGTGCTGCGGCTGGAGGCGGTACTGCTCGACACCATCGACGTCCTCACTCGCGCCGGTGTCGAGTACCGGGTCCTCAAGGGCGCGGCGGTCGCCCGGCTCGACTATCCCGAGCCGACGCTGCGGTCGTTCGTCGACAGCGACGTCCTGGTCCGGTCGGACCAGTTCGACCGTGCCGTCGCCGCCCTCATCGACGCCGGGCACCACCGGGCCTCGACCCCGCAGCTGCGGGAAGGGTTCGATCGCCGGTTCGCCAAGGGGGCGACGTTCCTCACCGCCGACGGCCTCGAGATCGACTTGCACCGGACGCTCGACCGGGGGCCGTTCGGGCTGGCACTGCGGCTTCCCGACCTGTGGGAGAGCTCGTCGACGTTCGTGCTGGCCGGACGCACCCTGACGTCGCTCCGGCCTGAGGGTCGGTTCCTCCACGCCTGCTACCACGCCGCCCTCGGAGACGTCACCCCCCGGCTGGTGCCCCTGCGCGACGTCGCCCAGATGCTCCTCGACGGACGGCTCGATCTCGATCTCGTCCGGTACCTGTCATCGACCTGGCGCGCCAATGTCGTCACGGCCCGAGCCGTCCGGCTCGCATGGACCCGCTTGGGCCTCGACGTCGAGACGCCGTTCAGCACGTGGGCCCTCACGTACCGTCCCAAGCGCTGGGAGGACAGGGCCATGAGCGTGTACCTCGACTCGCGCCGGACCGAGGCGGCCCGCTCGCTGGCCACCCTGCGGTTCATCCCCGGCGCCATGAACAGGCTCGCCTATCTCGGGGCCGTCGCCTTTCCGAGCCGGACGTACCTCGCGGCGCGGGGACGGGGGCGCTTCTCGCACTGGCGCCGCGCCCACTGGCCATGGCGGCGGACGTCGCTCGGGCGCGACGACCAGGGCCGGCGCTAGCGCATCAGGACGGGGCTGGCTGCCCGGCCGGCCTGCGCCACGCCGAGAGGTCGAGGTCGAGGAGGGACTCCGCCAGCCGCAGGTCGTCGGCGTAGAAGGCGCAGAGCCGGGCCTCCAGGTCGGGCGGGACCGACGGCTGCCGGTTCCCGAGCAGGCGGGCGAGGACCATCCGGTCGAAGCCCACCACAGCCGCGTTGGGCACGAAGGAGAACGGGCGGCGAAGCCGCCGCGGGCGGTAGCTGTACGTCGTCTCCGAGTCCCACGACCAGACGAACCTGCGTCGGGCTCGGAGGACCCGCAGCCGACGGCGGTCGTAGACCCCGGCGTTCGTCGTGCGCCCGAGTGTGGGCACGGGATGGTCGGCGGCCACGCCGAGGAACTGGTACACGCGCCCGAACGTGGCCGCGACGCGCAGGTCCTCCTGGCGCAGGACCAGCACCCGCCTGGGCCCGAAGACCTCGAGGTAGGACCGCAGGTGGGTGCCGTAGAGCCCGTATTCGAGGATGTCGGCGGCCCGGGGATAGGCCGGATCGGCCCAACCGTCCAAAAGCCTCGCCATGCCGACGTCGAGAGGAGCCAACGGCAGGAGTCCGAACTGCACGTACCAGAAGTACGCGGACACTGCCCGCGACACCGGTTCGCGGAGGACGGCCAGGATCCGGGCGTCCGGGGCCACGGCCTGGATCCGCCGGGCGCACCCGGGGGCGGCGAGGTACTCGGGCCGCTGGATGCCGAGGCGCTGTCCGGGGGCCGCCTCGGCGAAGACGCTCCGCAGCACGGACGGAGGGGTCGTCGAGAAGAACCGCTCCTCGAAGTAGGGCACCTCGTCAGGGCAGAGGAAGACCTCTGGATGGGTGTGGAGGCTGGCGTTCAGATGGGTCGACCCCGCCCGCTGAGCGCCGATGATGACGAAGTCGAGCGGCGCGTCGGAGACGCCCGTCACCGCCGCTCCAGCGAGCCGGCAGGAGGTGCCGCCACCGCGTACCCGGCGCCGGCGAGGGCGGTGGCACAGCGGCTCTCGAACGTCTCGCGGACCGGAGCGGGCACCAGCTCGTCCCAGACCTTGCGCCGGTCCGACCGCACGAATGGCGTTCCGTCTGTCGCCTTCGACGCCAGGAAGGCGCTGGAGGCCTCCTTGGCCCGCATGCGATCCTTGGTGTTGGCCTCGACCGCCTCGGCGAGCCGGGCCGGCTCCACGGTGACGCCGAGGAAGGCCACGACCCGAGCGAGCTGGCCCACCGGATCGGTCCGGAGGTCCTCGTACTTCACCATCAGGAACGGTCCCGGGGTCGACCGGCCGAACTCGAGCGCAGCGGCGACATGGTCGTCCCAGGTGCCGTACCCATCGAGCTGGCCGGACAGGAACAGGTCCAAGAACGCGTCGAGCTCGCCGTCGAACTGGAGATACCGGCGCTGGTGATCGAGGTAGGACAGGGCCACGTCGCGACCGTCGCGCACGAGGTAGACGACCGGGCGACCGCAGCGGCCCAGGGTGGGGCTGAGGGGCTCGTGTGACCGGATGACGCGGCCGCCCGAGGGAAGGAGGGCGGGTGCCCCTCTGTGGCGACCCACGGGAGGCACCGTGTCGCGGATGGAGTCGAAGTCGGCGTGGTGGTCCGTCAGGACATGGGCCAGGAGGAACCGGAGCCAGGTGCTGCCCGACTTGGGGTACGAGACCAACAGCGCATCCTCACGACGCAGTCCCCGGTGCCTCAGCCACACCAACTGGTGCCGGACCACGCGGCGGACGGGCGGGGGCAGCAGAGCTGCAGACCTCGACATCTCCATCGTTCCCCCCGGTCGCGTCGGCGGGCTGCAGGCCGTCGCACGGGCCCACCGTCTCTCATTGTGGCGATCACCTGCACCGTACACAAGGTCCCCGTGGCCCACTGGAAAAAGTTGAGCGAATTTCCGGCGACTTGTCGAAATCCCGGCTGGGCCCGGGTAAGATGGGCAGGTCTTGCAGGGGGCGGACGGGGGGAGACACGATGGGGAGGCCGGGTGCGGGAGCAGGTGTCTCGCCCATGCCGAGTCGTCGGACACCGTCTCATCCGCCGGACGACGCGGTCCAGCCGGATGTCGGAACCTGACCCGATCATCGGCACCGAGATGGAGAACTGATGCTCAAGCCCTCGAACTTCTCTCTTGACCCGTCGAAGCGCGTCCTGGTCACCGGCGCCGGAGGGTTCATCGGCGGCCATCTGATCGCACGGCTGAGGCGGGAGGGCTTCAGCCAGCTGCGGGCCGTGGACTGCAAGCCGCTCGACGAGTGGTACCTCTCGTTCGACGACGTCGAGCAACTCGTGCTCGACCTGTCCCACCCCGACGCGTGTGCGCGCGGCGCGCGCGGGGTCGATTACGTCTTCCATCTCGCCGCCGACATGGGCGGCATGGGCTTCATCGAGAACAACAAGGCGCTGTGCATGCTGTCGGTGCTCACGAGCACGAACATGCTGGTCGCCGCCCAGGAGGCGGGGGCCCAGCGGTACTTCTACGCCTCGTCGGCCTGCGTGTACGCAGCCGACAAGCAGACCACTCCCGACGTGGCCCCGCTGCGCGAGGCCGACGCCTATCCGGCGATGCCGGAGGACGGCTACGGGTGGGAAAAGCTGTTCAGCGAGCGGATGGCTCGGCACTTCCTCGAAGACTTCGGGTTCGAGACGCGGGTTGCCCGGTACCACAACGTCTACGGACCGCACGGCACCTACATGGGCGGCCGGGAGAAGGCGCCGGCCGCCATCTCGCGGAAGGTGGCGGAAGCGAAGCTCTCGGGCTCGGGCGAGATCGACATCTGGGGCGACGGCGAGCAGACGCGGAGCTTCACCTACGTCGACGACTGCGTGGAGGGCACGCTGCGGCTCATGTCGTCGTCGGTGGTCGACCCGTTGAACATCGGGAGCAGCGAGATGGTCACCATCAACGAGCTGGTCTCGATCACCGAGGAGATCGCCGGCGTCAAGCTTCGTCGCCGCTACACGCTGGATGCCCCACAGGGCGTCCGCGGCCGCAACAGCGACAACACCCGGATCCTCTCCGACCTCCACTGGGAACCTTCGACGCCGTTGAAGGACGGGATGGAAGTCGTCTACCGCTGGGTCTACGACCAGCTGGCGTCCTCCCGTCGCTGGAACGGCGCCGGGCTCGCCAACGGCGCCCTGCCGGGGCGGCGTGCCGGCTGACGGCCCACCTCGGGAAGCGCAGCGTTCGGCGGCGGAAACGACCGGAAGCCCTGACGGCCACAGCCCTGACCGGACCGGTCCGGCCTCGGCGGGGACGACGCAGGACGACGGTACCGGGCAGGAAGAGCCCCTTCGCATCGTCTATGTGGCCGGCACGCAGAACTCCGGCTCGACCCTGCTCGACACCATCCTCGGCAACGCGCCCGGCGTCTGGAGCCTCGGGGAGGTAGGCGGGTTCCACCGGTACACGTCTGAGCCCAGCTGCGACTGCGGCGAGCCGCCGGCGTCGTGCGCGCCGTGCCGGGCCGTCCTGGCGTCGCTCGACAAGAGCGGCGACGTCGAGACCCTCGACCGCCTCGGTCCGCTCCCGCTCAAGGAGCGGAGAGCGCACTGGGCCGTGGCCGGAAGCCGGGCCCGGGCCGAGTACGCCCGGGTGGCGGACATCGCATTCGCGGCGGTCGCGGCCGAGACGGGGAGCTCCGTCCTCGTCGACTCCTCGAAGAACGTGGCCCGTGCCGCCGCACTCGTCCACGACAGTCGCTACGACGTACGCGTGCTGCACCTCGTCCGGGACGGGCGAGGGTACCTGGCGTCCCGGCGGCGGCGGGCGCCCATGACGGGGCGCCGCTACGTCGCCCCCGTCGTGATGGCCGGGTGGCTGAGCAAGAACCTGTTCATCTCGGCGGTGCTCCGCCGTCAGATCCCCACCGGCCACTACCTCCTGTGCCGCTACGAGGACTTCGTCAGCGACCCCGTCGGCGAGCTCCGGCGCATCGGCGCCTTCGCCGGCGTCGACACGACCGGGCTCGCGGCGTCCGCCATGTCCGAAGGGCTCGAGCGGCACCACTTGTTCGAGCCCCGCCGGCGGGCGAACTACCACGTCGTGCGCATCGACACCGAACGGCTGCCCGGCCAACGGCTGCCCGTCATGCGCAACCTGGTGTACTGGCTCGGCGGTGGGTTCATCTCGGCGCGGTGGGGCTACGACCGTCGCCAGAGCTATCTGGACCACGTCGCCGGCCACCGGACCGCCACGGTCGGCGACTGACGGCCCACCGACTCAGGCGCGGGTCCCGCGGCTGCCGTCAGAGCCGTTGGTGCGGGCCGCCCGCGCCAGGATGTCCTCGAACCGGTCAGTGATGGCGTCGATGTCGAACGACCGCTCGGCGTACTGGCGGGCCCGCTCGCCGGCGCTGCGGCGGAGATCGGCATCCCCCACGAACGCCTCGGCAGCGGCGATGAAGCGGTCGCGATTGCCCGGGTCGACGACGACGCCCGCTCCGGCCCGTTCGACGGTTCGCGTCGCCAGGTTCGATCTTGGCATGGCGGCCACGATCGGCCGCTGCGCGCAGAGGTACGTCAAGACCTTGGACGGCACGGAGAAGATCCCGGCGTCGGGCTCGAGCAGGGCCAGCAGCACGTCGGCCGTTCCCAGCATCTCGGGGACCTGCTCGTAGGGCTGGTACGGCAGGAGCAGCAGGTTGGCGAGAGGTCGGGCCGCCGTCTCGGCGGCCAGCCAGTCCCGGCCCCGACCCTCGGACACCACGACCACGCGGACGCGGTCGTCCGCCCGGAACCGCTCGGCCAGGGCGACCAGGAGACCGGGATCGTGCTTGAGGCCGAGGGTCCCCGAATACAGGAACACCAGCCGGTCGTGGAGCCCGTGGCGCCGGGCCCAGGCATTGTCCTTGGGAAGTGGACGCAGCTCGTCCAGGGGCGCCCAGTTCTCGACCACGTGGCACCGCTGATCGGGAACCCCCCAGGAGCGGAGCATGGGACGGAAGTCGTCGGTGATGGCCACGACGGCGGCCGCATGACGGAGCAGGCTGCGCTCGATGCCGCCGAAGAACCACCCAAGGGCCGGGCCGGCGAAACCGAACCTGTGCCCGAGGTACTTGGCCATGGCCTGGCTGTACACGTCCTGGAGCCAAAAGACCCACGGGGTGCGCGAGCGGGCACACCAGGCGGCCGCCCGGGCCTTGGCGAAGAGCGGATCGTTGCTGGAGAGGATCACGTCGGGGCGGACGGCGCCGGCCCAGCGGTTGAACCGCCCGCCGTACTCGAGCTCCTGGCCGAGGCGGCGGCCGATCGAGTAGCGGTCGAAGGTCTGCCCGAGCTGGATCGCCTCGATCCGCAACGTGTCGGGGTCGTCGTCGGTGCGCGTCACCGCGCCCTTCCCGGTCTGGTACGACGCGCAGTGGACGTGCAGCACCTCGTGGCGGCGAGCGGCCAGGGCGCGGCTGAGCTGCATCTGGAAGGGATGCCCGGAGTAGTCGTGGACGAGGATCCGCACGGCCTCTAGGCCCAACTCGCAGGGTGCCGGTGGCCGATGGTCACGCCACCAGCTCGGCGTACAGCTTGGTCCGCCGGGTGACGAATGCGCTCTGCGCGTACCTGTCGCAGAAGAGGCTGCGGCAGTGCGCTCGCAGCGCATCGAAGCCCCGGTGCCCCTCCTCCAGGGACGACGCCAGGGAGCCCCACGACGCCACGAGGCCGGTGCCGTCGCGCTCGACGGAATCGGCGACGACGTTCGGCCGGAAGGCGACGACGGGCAGACCGGCGGCCAGTGCCTCGAGGTACACGAGCGAGATCGTCTCGTACCACAGGCTCGGCATCACCAAGCCGAACGACTCCCGCATGGCCATGAGCACTTCCGGCCTCGACAGGCGCCCGGCGAAGCGGATGTCCTTTCCCTTGGCCGCCTGCTCCAGCGACGAGCGCATCGGCCCGTCGCCGACGACGAGCAGCGGGACCGACGCCGGCCACTCGTCGACCAGCGGGGCGATGCCCTTCTCCTCGGTCAGGCGGCCGACGAACACCCACCGCTCGTCTCTGTCCGTGCCGTACCCCGGATCGTGGCTGTCTGGCACGAAGTGCCAGTCGCGGTGCAGCTTCGACTCAGGGACCCCGGCCTCGGCAAAGACGGACCGGGCTCGTTCCGACAAGACCAGGACCCGGCGGGCCGCCACCACCAGAGGATCGCTGGCGGCACCCTTTCGCCCGGCCCACGCCAACGGCAACGTGGCCAGCCGCGAGCCCCGATAGCACCCATGACGAACCCCGGACCAGCGCCGCCCGCTCGGGCACAACGTGCAAACGTCTCCCGCTCGGTACAGGTACCCGTTGGCGCACAGCGGTCGGTAGCTGTGCATGGTGGCGACCACCGGTTGCTCCACGTTCTGCAACCACCGGTGGCCGAGGTAGGGAAAGAGGTTGTGGACGTGGATGACGTCGGGCTCGAAGCTGTCGAGCATGCGGATGGGTGAGATCCCGAAACCCGTCGCGATCGTCGAGATCGCCCTCAGGCGGTGCAGAGGACGCGCGTTCTGTTCGTCGTTGGTGACCGCCACCACCCGGACGTCGACGCCGGCCTCTCGGAGAGCTGCCGCCTCCGCGTCGACAACCTCGTTCTCGCCGCTGGGCGAGTCGCTGCTGTGGAAGTCGTGGACGAGCGCGACCCTCATCGATCACTCTCGGAGCACGCGCGGATCGAAGTGACGCTCCGGAGAACCGCGGGCATTGCGGAGGTTCCCCTAAGCCCCGGCACGGGCCAGCGACTGGTCGACGAGGAAGACCGCGTCGTTGCCGGGGACCGTCACGCGCGACCCCGCCGCCACCTGCCCGACGACCTTGCCGTCCTGCACTCGTTCCCAGGCCTTGTGGACGACGACCGAGCCGGGTTCCGCCCCGAGGTTCACGTACACGACGCCGTGCTCGAAGTCCCGATGGTCGATGCTGCCCTCCGTGCTGGCTCGGCCGGCGGGGTTGCCGAGGTTCACGTCGACGTCGGGATGGCGATCCTCCAGCTGTCTGGTGGTGTAGTCCGGCCCGCTCTGGTAGTACGAGAATCCCGGGCGCCATGCCATCAGGAATGCGCCCAGGCAGAAGCGCTCCAGGCGGTTCGGGTCGTCGGCATCCCGGATGTTGACTCGCATGAAGAACCGGTCCGGCGAGTCGCTGCTCAACAGCGAGAGATCCTCCTGGACGTAGTTCAGGCTGGCTCGGACGGTCACGCAGAAGCGCTCGTCGAACGTCCCGTCCGCCACCTCCAGCAGCTTGGTGTTGCGATCCGGGCCCTTGAGATGGAAGTTCGGGGCGATGCCGTTGTAGTAGACGGTCCGTTGCGGTCCGACCAGGCGCTTGGCCGCGGCGAGGAGCTCGCGCATCCCGTCGTTGTACGCTGCGACCCGATCGGGCCCAAGGAGCCCCTCCCACTCCGCCTGGTTCTCCTGGTCGCCTTGGCCGAGGGGCACGGCGGCGTCGAATGCGACGCCCGCGTACGGCGCGGCTCGCAACCACGTGTCCAGGACACCGATGGCCCAGGAGCGGTACGCGGGATTGGCCAGGTCGAGATAGGTGGCGACCTGCACCTCCTTTCCCTCACGGTTCTTCAGCTTCGGGACCAGCTGGCCGTCCTTGTCCCGCAGGAACCAGGCAGGATCCGGCTCGACACCCCACTTGTTGTTGTCGAACCAGTACTTGGTGGAGAAGTACGGGAAGACACGAATGTCCGGGCGGAGAGCGACGAGGCGCCGTGCCGCCTCGTGGTGCTTGGTGATGTCGAACCGAGCATGGAACTTGGCGATGACCACCACGTCGTAATCCTTGACGATCGATGCGTAATCCGCCTCGGAGAACTGTGGCTCCTCCGTCTCACCGATCCAGATGAACGAGCGCCCGGGCTGCGGAGCGTAGGGTCCTGCGGCGGTCGGCCGGGCGCTGGGCGACGAGGGCTGTCCCGGCGCGTTGGACGTCGGGCCGGACGGGATCGTCGTCGCCTCCGACACCCGGCTCGTCGTCGACGTGCTCGTGGCCGATCGGTCCTTCTCGTCACGGGAGAGCGTGGTCGCGAGCACGATGGTGGCGAGCACGGCCGCTCCGACACCCCAGGCGACGAGCTTCGTCCGCCGGCTCTTCGCGCCCGGCGGTCGCCCGGGCTCCTGGCGCGGCTCTGGGTTCACTGTCGCAACTCCTGGGATCGGGTCTATCGAAGCCTGCCGATCCGTTCGGCCAGCGGTGGCAGCGCAGTCGAGGCTAGCGCGGCCGCGGTCGAATCAGACCGCGCCCAGCACCCCCCACGGGCTCCAATCGCCACCGCCGCGCCCACCGATGGAAGGCGCGCCCGAAGTCACCCCGTTGCCGCCAGGGTGTCGAAGTGCTGGTCTTTCCCCAGCGTGGTGCCGCCGGCGTTCGTGGCGACCAGCCGGTAGTGGTAGGTCGTCCCGGTACTGAGCCCGCTGATCGGCTCGGCCACCTGTAGGTCGCTGACCGTGGTGGCCACGTCGTGCACCGGCGTGCTGGCGCCATAGGCAGTGGTCTTGCCCCATTCGAAGTGATACGTGGTCGCCGCGCCGTTCGGTGACAGCCGGGCACGGATCACGGCCGAATCCGTGTCGACCAGTTTCGGCCGGCTGGTGTCGACCCCCGGAGGCAGGAGCGGGATGGCCTCGATGCGGGTGGTCGACACCGTGCTGCGGCCTGACGCGTCCGTGACCGTCAGCGTCGCCGCATACCTCCCGGTGGCCGGATACGTGTGGCGAGCAGTGGTCGCCGGAGGCGGACCGAGCCCACTGGTGGGCGCCGTCCCGTCCCCGGGGTCGAATGTCCAGGACGCGACAGGGGAGGCCACGCCGACGCTGGCCGAGCCGTCGAACTGCACGTCGAGCGGCGCCGCGCCGATCGTCGGGTACCCGGCCAGCCACGCCTTGGGCGAAGGGGCGGAGACGGTGATGGGGATCCGCTTCACGGCCGTGGCACCGGCGTCGTCCTTGACGCGGAGGCTCGCCGTGTACGCGCCGGGAGTCGTGTAGGTGTGCGTCGTCGACGACGGTGCCGGACCCACGCCGAGGGCATCCGGGGAGCCGTCCCCGAAGGTCAGACGCCACGCAACGATGCTGCCATCGGGGTCATAGCTGGCCGAGCCGTCGAAGCGAACCTCGAGCGGAGCGACCCCGGAGAAGCCGTTGGTCGATGCGGCGGCCGTGGTGGTGGCCTGGGTGGTGGCCGCGTCGGACGTCGGTGCCATGCCCGCCGGTTGGAGCCAGGCGCTCGTGGGCGACGTGGATGCGGGCCGCTCGGGGAGGATCATCGGCGGGCGGGGCGCCTGGGTGAAGTCGAACGCCTGCCGCAGGTCGCCCAGCTGCGGGGCAGCCTCACGTACCGTCGGACGGGGGTCCGGGCGACCGTCGGTTGCGGGGTCGAGGCGCTCTCCGCCCAGGAAGCGGTCCTCGATGAACTTCGTATACGCATCGAAGCTCAACGTCTGGTGATCGACGTAGCCGTGCTTGGCGTAGGGGCTTATCACCATGGCCGGAACCCTGATCCCGTAGCCGTTCGCATCGACCTTGGGCGGCACGGCATGGTCGTAGAACCCACCCCAGTCGTCCCATGCCACGAAGATGGCCGTCGAGCTCCACTCCGGCGATTGCATGACGGAGTTGATGACGCTGGTCACCCACGCCTGGCCGTCCTGAGGCGTCGACCCCGGCGGGTGCTCGCTGTTGAGGTTGTTCGGCATCACCCACGACACCGCCGGCAACGTACCGCCGGCCGCCGACGTGAGGAAGTTCTGGGCGCTTTGGATGTTGCCGAGCTGCCCGCTCTGGCGAACGGTCTGGAACCCCGGCAGCGGGTTCCACAGGCTTGTGGTCGTGTTGCCCTGCGTGATCGGCGGGCACCAGGCCTCGGACGGATCCTGGCAGTCCGGTTCGCTCCCGTCGAAGACGTAATAGCCCCAGCTCACGCCGTGGCGCCGCAGGAGATGGGTGAGGTCGGTCCACCCGTAATACGGCCGGTCGCGCTTGATCTGCTCGGGCTCCCCCAGGGCGTTCTGGCAGGTGTCGGCGTTCTTGGGATCGGCGCACGCCGCCGACCACTCGGAGACGAGGTAGAGGTGAACGGGGAGGCTGTAGGACGCCACCGAAGAGAACATCCGGTCATTGAGCACGAAGTTCTGGGCGTAGCTCCAGTAGTTCGGGATCTCTCGCGCATCGTGATAACCGATGACGTCAACCTTGCTGTTGAAGCAAGCCGGGAGGTGTGGATCGCAGACGTCGTCGCCCGTGTACCGCTCCAATTGGGAGACCAGGAAGCCGTCCATACGCCCGCCATCGACGCTGATGTTGTGCGCCAGGTCGTTGTGCGGCCCCCCCAGGCTGGCGATGTCCGGGTCGTGGAACGGGCGGACGCAGCTCCCGACGGGGTTCGGGACGCATACCGTGGGAACGCCGTTGGAGTCGACCGGTATGCCGTCGGCACCGGGATAGGTGCCGAAGTAGTGGTCGAAGGACCGGTTCTCCTGCATGACCACCACGACGTGTTCGATCTTCTCGATGCCGTCGGTCGAACCGGCCGACAAAACGGCCACAGGAGGCGTATTCGTCGCCTGTGCGCGTACGGGCTGCGGAGCCACGAGAAGCGCGACGAGACCCACCAAACCTGCGATTTTCGAACCGCCCCGAACAGATCGCAGCATCCGACCAGGCCCCCCCGTGCCGAGACAACGACTTGCAACATATCACAATGGGTGACTTGTCTCGTTCAGCGGTCGTCATTACCCTCATTTCCGGTGCGGCATGCAAGACGGTGGGCCCTTCCGGCGGCTGGTGCCGTCGCCGTTCTTCTCGTTCCGGCGGTCGTCGTCATGACGTCGAGGAGCGCTGGGCGAGATGCCGCGAGGGTGGGCGGCACCCCCATATCGAGCCGAGCGGTCGAGGGGGAGACGCAGGAGGTTCTCGCCAACGCCGCGTACCGCGCAGGTCTGGCCGCCCAGCGCCCCGACGTCTCCGGCGATGCTCGCGCCTTCACGGCGGCGATCACCCATCAGGTGCTGAACCGGTTGATCTACACGGGCGTCGTACATCAGGAGTTTCGACGCCGACATCTGGTTCCCGACGAGGTCTCCAGATCCGAGGGGAGAGCCCGGCTGATCGAAGAGCTCGGTCACGACTTCTCCGGCGGGGACACCAGCGTGGAACGCGGCGAGCGGATCTTGCACGGATTCTCGCCGGCCTACCGCCGCGTGCTGATCCAACGACAGGTGGAGCAGCTCCTCGTGGAGAAGGCCGTCGCGAAGATCGAAGTGGACGACCAGGCGACCACTGGCTACTACGACACCCATCTCGACGAGTTCACGCAGGTGTGCGCGCGCCACGTGCTCCTCGACACGGAGGCCGAGGCGGCCGCGGTCAGGCGGGACCTCCAGACCGGCGCAGACTTCCCCGCCGTGGCACAGCTGCGATCGAGGGATGCGCAAACAGCCGACCAAGGCGGCGACGTCGGCTGCTCGTCCCCCAGCACCTATCCTGCGCCTTTCGCCGAGGCTCTGCGAACGCAGCCCGTCGGCGACGTCGGTGCGCCGGTGTCGACGTCGCTCGGCTGGCATGTCATACAGGTGCTCAGCCGTCAGGTCACGCCGCTCGCGACGGCGCGTTCCGAGATCGTGACCCGATTGTCCGACGCACGTCGCCGAGCCTTCGAGGCTTGGCTCGAGCAGGCGGTGCGGAAGACCGACGTCGATGTGGACGGGCGGTTCGGCACCTTCGACCTCACCCGACCCGTCCCCCAGGTGGTGCCCTGAGGCCACCGGCCACTCGCGCGGCCGCCGGGGTCAGGCCTGGCTCTTGGACGCGGACGCTTCGCTCCGGAGAGATAGCGGCCGGAGCGAAGGTGCGGCATCCGGACGGGCCGCGCGGCGTGCCGCCGTCTGGGCGGCGAGCTCGCGCTTGTTGGCGGAGATCGTGCCGACGAAGACGCCGATGGCCGTCCACTCGATCATGTGCGCCTGGTTTCCTGACGTCACCGCCCGCACGATCGGAATGATCCCGACACCGAGGAGCCAGAGCTGACTCACGGGCAACACCCACCCGGGCGCTCCCCTGAGATACCGCCACGCCTCCTTCAGCCAGAGCCGCACGAGCGACGCGAAGAGCACCAACGCGCAGATCGAGGCCAGCAGCCCGCCCGCCAGCCAGGCATCGAGGATGAGATTGTGGGGCGATTTGCTGACGTTGTCCTTGTCGGCTCCGAACAGGATCGCCGCCTGGAACTCGTCGACTTGGGAGCTGGCCTCGATACGGCCCGAGTACGAGCCGGTGCTCGAGAACCGCTCGGAGAGCAGGCCACCGACCGGCGACACCGCAACCAGCACCACCATCGCCGCAGCCACGCCGAGGACGGCCATGTTCCTCGGCGCGGACCGGAACCGGACGAAGGCACGCAGTGGGAACAGGATCAGCGTGCCGACGAGGCACAGCGTGACCGATCGACTGAGGGAGAGAACGACAACGGCCATCCCGATGATCGACGCTCCGACGAGGGCGCCTCGTGCTCCCCGACGGCGGGCCTGCACACCGGGCAGGTAGGCAAGCCCGACGAACACGCACAGGAGCAGACCACCGAACACCTTGTGCCGGAGGTTGGCGCCCACGTCGGCGAAATCGGATTGGGACCGGAACGCGGACCGCAGCAGGTGGAAGCTGACGATGTCCGGATCCCTCTTCTGTATGGCCTCGAGCAGCACCTTCGGCGCGTCGACACCGCTGCCGTACAGGGCCAGGGCGAGACCGCCGATGAGGACGGTGACGCCGACGAGGCCCGACCATGCGAGGACGCGGGCCCGGGGTCTCGCCGCCAAGCGGTGGAACGCACCGGCGACGATCACCGACGTCCCGGCATAGAAGAGCTGCCGCATCAACTCCGCCGCGCCCCGGTACGGGTGGGCATGAACGAGACCGGTCGACAAGGCCAGCCCCAGAAGGAGGATGTAGGCGCCGTAGATCGTCACGTAGCGGTGGATCGTCGGGAGGGCCAGATATCGCCACTGGGCCGCGCACAGGGCCATGAACACGAGGGCCGTGACGTGGAACGGCTTGACGAAACCGCCGGCCAGACCCGAAAGGGCGACCCACTCCAGGATCAACGACGCCGAGAACGCCATGAAGCTGAGGGTGACCAGCGCGTCCAGCGGCATGCCCGCGCCCCGTCGACCGCGCATCACCGACTCGGCGGACGGGGAGGCGTCGATGGTCATCGTCATGCCGACACCGATCTCATGGCAGCCCGAGGCCCGCCGCCCGGCTGGGCGGGCGTACGTCCTCGGCGCCGGCCTCGGGATAACCGAGCCAGCTGTTGGCGGGCATCACGTAGGGGGCGACGATCGCCCGCTCGTCGTCGGTCAAGGAGCTCTGCCTACGGGCGGAGTCCAGCCGGTAGTGCTCGCGAAACCCGTCGAGCACGGCGCCGGACGGCGCCAGGCCGCAGAACTCGAGCATCCCTGCCATGACATCGGCGTCAAGGGTCTCGAGCTTCACCTCGAGGTACCGGTTCGGCGGAAGGTTTCGTCCGAAGGTCGACGTCTGGTCCACGCACGCCCGCCACTGCATCGCCGCAGCCTCGAGCACGCCCAGCTCGTCGGCTGCCGCCTGGAGGCCGGCCAGGTGCGGCCCGTACAGCGGGACATGGGAGCTCCACCGGGCGTACGTCCGCCGGCCGAGCTCGGGGAGGTAGTACCGCAACTGCGAGAGGGAGACCTCACGAAGCCGGCGCTTCATTTTGCGCAGCTGCTTTGCGTCGAATCCGGTACCCCGTCGAGCCCAGAACGTCCGCATCGACGGGACCGCTCCCCACCCGTTGCGCGTGATGTGCACGTAGCGGGCGTCCGGGAAGACAGCTTCCACGAACCGCGGCCGGACAGAGTTGGCGGGCGTCTTCTCGACGAGCCGCGTCGCCCCCTGGTCGCGCAGCAGCGCTGCGAACCGGCCATGGAGGTGGTCGGCGACCGATGCCGTGGCGTGCTCGGGGCGCAGCTGGTCGGAACGCCGGTCGTTCCCATATCGCCACACCAGGCGCGGCTCGACGCTGGCTGCGACGTCGGCGTGACGATCGAGCAGCGACTGGAGCAACGTCGTACCCGATCGAGGTGCACCGAGCAGGATGATCGGTTCGTGGACGCGGGCCATCCCGCTCTAGTGCGCTCCGTGGCCGGCAAAGGGGAACGTGGCGCCCTCCCCCGAGCGGACCTGCCTGGCTGACCGACGACGCTCCTCGTGCTCGGCATCGACCACGTGGCGATGGTACCTCGCCGACCCGGGGCTCCAGCGGGCGGCTGCGGTGACGCACCGTCCCGACGTCCGGAGACCTGAACCGAACCTTGTCGACCAGCGACCCGCCGTGCGCTCACGGCCGAGCTGGGCGACCTCGACGTGCGGCCCACCCCGATTACTCTGACCCGCACGTGCGCGGTGCCCCGTTGCGGGGAGCAGGCCGCGGCCGCCAGGAAGGTGAGGAGATGGACGGAGACCGTGCGGGGCTGTGCTGCAGATCTCTCGGCGCCCACCGGAACTGACCCGGGGCGGACGCGATGGACTTCGCCTGGAGTGATGAGCAGCTCGCCTTTCGCGAGGTCGTGATCCGGTTCGCGCAACGCGAGCTGGGCGACGACCTGGCCGATCGGGAACGGGACAGCTCCCTGTCCACGGAGGCGTGGCGGAAGTGCGCCGAGTTCGGCATCCAGGGTCTTCCCGTGCCCGCCGAGTACGGCGGTGGCGGCGCCGACACGTTGACCGTGATCCTCGCCATGGAGGCGCTGGGCTACGGGTGCAGCGACAACGGCCTGCTGTTCTCGCTCAACGCCCAGATGTGGGCGTGTCAGGATCCGATCATCCGGTTCGGTACTGACGAGCAGAAGCACCGGTACCTGCCCGGTCTGTGCGACGGATCCTTGATAGCGGCGCACGGGATGACCGAGCCAGAATCCGGATCGGACGCGTTCTCACTCCGGACGACCGCGGTCGCGACGGATGACCACTACACGCTCAACGGCTCCAAGATCTTCGTGACCAACGGCCCTGTCGCCGATCTGTTCGTCGTCTTCGCCACGACCGACAGGAGTCGTGGCTTCGCCGGCCTGTGCGGTTTCCTCGTCGAGAAGGACACGCCGGGGTTCACCCTGGGAACGCCGCTGCACAAGATGGGACTGCGGACCTCGCCGATGTGCGAGCTGTTCTTCGACGACTGCGTCGTTCCCGCCGGAAATCTCCTGGGCAAGCGGGGCGGCGGGATGGCCGTCTTCAGCGCGTCGATGAAGCGAGAGCGCAGCCTCATCCTGGCCAGCACGATCGGCTCCATGGAGCGGAACGTCGAGCGCTGCATCGAGTACGCCCGCGGGCGAAAGCAGTTCGGTACGTCGATCGCCGCGTTCCAAGCCGTCTCCCACCGCATCGTCGACATGAAGCTGCGTCTCGAGACGGCGCGCCTGCTGCTCTACCGGCTCGGCTGGCTGATGGACCAGAACAGGCCGACCGATCTCGAGTCGGCCATGGCCAAGGTGCACCTGAGCGAGTCCTTCGTGCAGTCCAGCCTCGATGCGTTGCAGATCCACGGTGGCTACGGCTACATGACCGAGTACGGCCTGGAGCGTGACGTCCGGGATGCCATCGGGAGCCGAATCTATTCTGGGACGTCGGAGATCCAGAAGAACATCGTGGCCCGGGCGATGGGCCTGTGACGGTGCTGATCGTCGGCCCGAAGACGCAGGAAAGGACGTGGTCGTGAACGCCAGCGACGTCGAGAACGGGCTTCGGACATTCATCGTCCAGCAGCTCGGATGGCATGGGCAGGAGCTCACCAGTGACCTGTCTCTCATCGAGAACCAGGTCATCGACTCACTCGGGATCTTCGAGATCGTCAACCATCTCGAGGCGCAGTACAACGTGGAGATCGGTGACGAGGACCTGGTGCCGGACAACTTCGAGACCCTCGACGCCCTCGCGCGCCTGGTCGTGGCAAAGAGCCAGGCGCCGTGAGCTACCTGCTCTCGCACCTGCTGACGGAGGCTTCCCTGCGGAACCCGGCGGGAGTGGCCGTGGTGGACGGAGCGAGGAGCCTCACCTACGAGGGGCTCGAGAAGCGTGCGAACCAGGTGGCCAACCTCCTCGAGGAGCTGGGCGTGGGCCCCGGCGACCGAGTGGCCCTCTACCTCGACAAGTCGCTGGACTCGGTCGTGGGGATCTACGGGATCCTGCGGGCGGGCGCCGCGTACGTACCGCTCGACCCGGACGCACCTGTCCACCGTCTGGCGTTCATCGTGCAGAACTGCGGGGTGGCGGTCGTGCTCACCGGAGCCGAGAAGCGCGAGCGGTGGCCCGACCTCTGCGCCGCGGCGCCGACGATCCGTCATCTCGTCGTCCTCAACGCCAAGGCGACCGAGGTGTCCGACGGCGACGACACGATCGTCCGTGCCGGGCTCTCCGAGCTCGACTCCCAGGCGACGTCGGCTGCCGCTTCCGGCGCCATCAGCCTGGATCTGGCGTACATCCTCTACACCTCCGGCTCCACCGGTGACCCCAAGGGGGTCATGCTCACCCACGACAACGCCCTGGCTTTCGTGACCTGGGCCGCCCGGGAGTTCTCGGTGTCGACGGACGACCGGCTCTCCAGCCATGCTCCGCTGCACTTCGACTTGTCGGTGTTCGACCTGTTCGCGGCATCTCTGGCGGGTGCCGCCGTCGTGCTGGTCCCCCGGACGGCGTCGATCTTCCCGACGAAGCTGGCTTCCTTCATCGCGCAGGCGGAGATCAGCGTCTGGTACTCCGTCCCGTCCATCCTCAGCATGCTCGCCCTGAGGGGAGGGTTGAAGCCCGGCGACCTCCCGGTCCTTCGGACCGTGCTCTTCGCCGGCGAGGTGTTCCCTACGAAGTATCTCAGGAAGCTGATGCAGTCGCTTCCCGGCGTCCGCTTCGCCAATCTGTACGGGCCGACAGAGACGAACGTGTGCACGTGGTACGACGTCCCCCCTCTTGCCGACGAGGCCGTCGAAGCGATCCCGATCGGAAAGCCGATCGACGACGTCGAAGTCTTCGTCGTCGGGGACGACGGTCGCCCCGTCGAGCGGGGTGGGACCGGCGAACTGCTCGTGCGGGGACGCACGGTCATGCGCGGGTACTGGGGCGATCGAGAGCGGTCGGCGAAGGGGCTGGTACCCGATCCTCTCGGGCGCGAGACCGGAGATCTCGTCTACCGCACCGGTGATCTCGTGCAGCAACGTGACGACGGGAACTACCGCTACCTGGGGCGGCGCGACTCGCAGATCAAGAGCCGGGGCTACAGGATCGAGCTGGGCGACATCGAAGCGGCGTTGTACGCCCATCCCGCCGTCGAGGAGTGCGCCGTGATCGCGGTGCCCGACGAGCTCGTCAGCAACCGCCTGCGGGCCTATGTGGTCCGGCGTGGGGATGCTTCCGAGGCCGAGCTGGCCAGATTCTGCGCGGAGCGCCTTCCCGGGTACATGGTCCCCGAGACCTTCTCGTTCCGGGAGGCGCTGACGAAGACCTCGACGGGGAAGATCGACCGTCGATCGTTGGCGGCCGAGGCGAACGACCAGGTCACCGCACCGCCAGATTCCGCATGACCCCGTGTCGCGCCCGCATCCTGCGGGCGCCCGGCGGGAGCTGATGCGGGTCCTTCGACGACAACGAAGCGCTTTCCTCGTCGGCGCCGTGGTGGCAATCGGGATGATGACATGCCTGCCGTCCCCTGCCCCGGCAGCCGACTGCGCCAGGACGTCCACCGGCGCCGTGCCCCTCACGGATCTCGGCACACGGACGTACCGTGACACGCAGGGCGGCCTCTACCCAGGTGGTGCCAACGTTCGCCCGCCGGCGCACGAAGCCCTCGGCGCGCGCCTCGCCACGACGGTCGCGCCGCTCAACCCGGCGGGCAAGCCCGACCCGGAAGGCCGGTATGTCCTGCTCTCCATCGGGATGTCGAACGCCAGCTTCGAGTTCCGTGCACTGGAGACGCTGACCACACCCGACCCCGACAGGGACGCGCATCTCGTCGTCGTGGACGGCGCCCAAGGCTCTGCCGACGCGTCCAAGTGGGCCAACCCGACGAACGCTGCCTGGGGTGAAGTCGACAACCGCCTGGCCACCGCTGGTGTCACGCGAGGGCAGGTCGCCGTTGCGTGGGTCAAGCTGGCGGAGGCGGAACCGACCGGCGCGTGGCCCGACTCCGCGCTGGAGCTGGAGGCAAACCTGGAACGGGTGGCGCGCAACCTGCGTGTCAGGTACCCGAACCTCCGGCTCGCCTACTTCTCGAGTCGAACCTACGGCGGCTACGCAACGACGAAGCTGAGCCCGGAACCGTACGCCTACGAGAGCGGATTCTCGGTGAAGCTGCGCGTCCAGAAGCAGCTCGACCGCGACCCGGAGCTCAATCCCGACCCGCTCCTCGGCCCCGTGGTGGCGCCCTGGATCGCGTGGGGGCCGTACCTGTGGGCGGACGGCCTCCGACCGCGAGGAGACGGCTTGACGTGGGCGTGCACGGATTTCGCCGAGGATGGGACGAACCCTGCCGTCCCCGGCCGCCAGAAGGTCGCCGCTCTGCTCCTCAACTTCTTCAAGACTGACTCGACCGCCCGTCAGTGGTACCTCGCCACACCGGGTCCAGCTCCTCCGTCGACTCCTCCGACGACGTCGACTGCGCCGGTCACCACCAAGGCGCCGCCGACGACCTCCACGACGTCACCGGCGTCGGCCCCCGCCACGACCGCTGGGACGACGACGGAGCCGGTCGGCGACGGAGCCTCTCAGGACACATCCCGCCGTCCGGGACGTCCGAAGCCGCGCCGTGTCCTGTGGATCGTCGGGGCCTTTGCCGCCGGGGGCATGTATCTCGTCCTGGGAGCCGCATGGCGAGCACGACGGATCGATTAGGGCCTCGAGCGAGGCGGAGGACGCGCTAGTCCCCTGCCCTGATCGGCACGCCCGTCGTGTCCCGATCCATCGCTGCCTCCGACCTCGGCGCGACCGAGGGCCTGGCGGCTGGCGCTCCGAGATTCCAGCGCCTTCCGCGTGGTGCGTACGGGTTCCGGCTCAGGGTCAACCGTCGTCGGGGCAGCTGCGCCTTGTTGAGCACTGCACCGATCAGGCGCCCCTTGACCTGGGCGAGCATCTCCAGCGAGGCCTCGAGGTCGGCGCGGTGGGTACGCCCGGCGCTGACGACGATCACGACGGCGTCGACCGCCTCGGCGAGCACGGTTGCATCGGTTATCGGCAGGACGGGCGGACTGTCCACGATGACGATGTCCGCGCCGTCGGCGATGGTGGTGAGCACGTGGCGCAGGGGTCCCTTCGAGAGGAGCTCACCCGGGTTCGTCGGGATGGGGCCCGACGCGAGGATGCGCAGGAGCGGTTCGTCCGGGACGGTCTGCAGCGCCGCCTCGAGCGGGGCGTCACCGGCCAGCACGGTGCTCAACCCCACGCCGTTCCCGGCGGCGAAGAACTCATGTGCCCGCGGGTGGCGCAGATTGCCGTCCACCAGCGTCACCCGACGGCCGGCCCGCGCGAGGGACAACGCGAGGTTGGCGGACGTCGCTGACTTTCCCTCGCCATGGTTTGGACTGGTGATCTGGGCGATGCGAGCCGACTCGGCTCCCATGCTGAAGGCGAACGCCGTGCGGAGCCGCCTGTACGCCTCGGCCGCCTGCGATGCGGGGGCCACCAATGACACGAGATACGGAGTCTTCCGCTTGTGCCAGCCGCGAGCGGTCGGAACCAGCGCCAGCGCGGGGAGCGCCGGCCAGCCGCGCTCGAAGTCGTCCTTGCTCCTCAGGGTGTCGTCGAAGTGCTCTCGCGTGAACGCAGCGACGACTCCCAGGATGAGTCCGAGGGCGAAGCCCATCACCAGCCAACGGCGCTTGTTGGTGCCCTGCCGGGCCGGCTCGCTGGCGGCCGACAGGATCTGCGCCCCGCCCGTCTTCGTGAGGTTCGATGCCAACCGCAACTGGTCGAGCTGCTCCTGGAAGGCCTCACGGCGGCTGAGCGGACCGCTGCGTTGGTCGACGAGGGCGTCACGCTCGGCTTGGAGCTGGCTCCGGCGCACGGGATCGAAGGTCGCGAGGATCTGCGCGTTGAGATCGCGGAGCGGACCGTCGGACTGCGCGATCTGCGCGTCGAGGGCGGTGATCTCCTGCTGGACGATGTCGATCGCCCCGAGGAAGTTGCTGACGAGCTGCTCCCGGCGGACCGTGACGTACGTGTCGGAGTACACCTGCGCAGCGCGACGCGCTTGTTCCTTGTTGCGGCTGCGAGCGGTGACGACCACCACGTTCGTGTCGCCGACCTGCGTGATCGACACGTCTGGATCGGCACCGAGCGTCTTGGCCGCCGCGCTCCGCACGGACTCCGAGGCCATGACCTCGATCTCGGTGCGGACGCTCGGTTCCGCGTTGCGGGAGTCGGACTCCCCGAGCACCTGCTCGGACGAGCTCGCCTGCACGAGCACTTCGGCGGTCGAGCGGTAGGAGCCCTTCTTCCCGGACACGTTGACGAACACCAAGGCGACGATGACGACCACCGTCAGGAGGAGCACCCTCCATCGCCGCCACAGGACACCCAGGTAGTTGCGAAACTCGATTTCATCGCCGTCCGGCACCGTGTACACGACATCCGATGGTACTGGCACTGATGGAGTCGATTTCCGTCAGGGCGCCGATGGCGTCACGGGAGCACGCAGGGCGCAAGCGAACCCGGCGCCGCCCTGGCGACAAACGGTGCACATCAGTCGTCCGGCGCGTCGACCTCTCGCGCCGCTCCCTCCCGCCATGCCTGGATGGGCCGGCCGATCAAGGCTTCGAGCCGGGCGTTCGGCTCCTCGAAGTAGATGCGCAGCTCGCGCTCGACTCCGGCGCCGATCGGCGGAGGCCGGAACCCCACCTCGTTGACCCGCCGGTACTGCCGGCGGAATGCCGCTCGTATGCTCATGGGGAGCAGCCGCCTGGTCACGTCCTTGACCGCTGGATGGGTGGAGAGCCTCGAGAGGACCTTCGAGCGGGCGCGGCCGCCGCTGTTCTCGCTGGGCATGTCCCGGCCCAGCCCCGCACCGTCGAGCCCGCAGGAGGCGAGCAAGGGGACGACCGTGGTCGCCGGATCGGCGGCAAACTCCTCGAAGATCGCCACGTGCACGGCGTCGGCGCCGAAGGTCTCCTGAAGGCGCTCGATGTACGGGGCATACGAGCTCCATCCGAGGTAGTCCCAACGCTCGACGTTCCGGGCGTCGCCGAAGCGGTCGGCGCTCGCGTGGATGGCGTCCTCGAAGGTCTCGATCGGCTCGTGGCCCCGGCGACGGGCATGCCAGTACGACGAGTAGGCGCGCCCGACCGGCTCTCGCAGGATGGCGATCGTCCGCACGGTCGGATTGTGCTCCCGGAGCCGGCGGACGGCTTCGGCGTGATACATCAGGCCGGCCAGCTTTCCCAGGCGCAGGCGACCGTCTCCGACGTCGGCACCGAAGTAGAAGTCCGTGGGGAACGGGCGGCCAGCCAGGTCGGCGTCCGAGAACCATGTCATCTCGGGCCGGATCTGCGCCGTGATCGCCGGATGGCGAGCGAGGTAGGCGAGGAGGCTCGTCGTGCCGCTCTTCTGCGATCCGACGATCATGAGGTCGACGGGCATCTCTCCTCGTCAGCGCCGGCACACCACTGTGCGCCTCGGGGGCCGTAGCGTACCGGCCTCCACAGCAGTACACCACGCCCTCCACGCCGAACCCGACGACGCCGGGGTGTCGTAGCGTGGGCGGGTGACAGCGGCCGTTCCTTTTCCGTTCTTCGTCGGCGTCGGCCGCTCCGGCACGACCCTTCTGCGGTCGATCTTCAACGCCCACTCAGAGCTCGCCGTGGCCCACGAGTCACGGTTCGTGGCCGAGGTGGCCCGCCATCCCGATCGCTACGACCGAGCCGGTTCATTCGACGTCGACCGATTCGTCGACGACGTCCTGGAGGACCGGAAGATCTCCCGTATCCCCGAATGGGGCATCGACGTCGAGGTGTTCCGCCACGCCGTGCAGCGGTCGGGGGCGGACAACCCGGCTGTCGCAGTGCGGTTGATCTATCGGGCCTACGCCGACGTCAACGGCAAGCCGCGCTACGGCGACAAGACGCCGGGATACGTGCGGTTCCTGACCTCGATCGGGGACCTGCTCCCCGAGGCCCGCTTCGTGCACCTCGTGCGTGACGGCCGCGACGTGGCCCTCTCCTCGAACGACGTCGACTTCGGCGCCGCCAACCTGGTACAGGCTGCCCATCGTTGGGCAGAACGGACCCGTCGAGCCCAGGACATGGGACGCCACCTCGGCCCGGCGCGGTATCTCCTTCTTCGCTACGAAGACCTGATCGACGAACCGGAACGGGAGGTACAGAAGGCGTGCGACTTCCTCGAGTTCACCTACGAGCCGGCCATGCTCCGTTACTTCGAGGACGTCGATCGGGTGTTCGGCGGTCTCGCCGGCCAGGAGCACCATGAGCGGCTTCGGCTTCCGGTCACCAAGGGCCTCAGGGACTGGCGCCGCCAGATGCCCCCGGACGACGTTCGTCGCTTCGAGGTCGTCGCCGGGGACATGCTGTCGGAGCTGGGCTACGAGCTCACGGCGCCCGTCGACGCACGCACGACGGCGGAGCGGACGGTCACGGCCCTGCGGGTCCTGCAGGGCAGGGCCGTGGCTGCCTATCGAGCCAGGCGCCGCGCCGGCGACAAGCGCTCCTGACGTCGCCCGCCCAGGGGGCTGTCAGGGATTGATCGTGCCGACGCCTACGCCGTCTTGCAACAGCGCGCCGTCGACACCCGAGAGGCGCACCTCCATCGTCTCCACCGACTCGCCCACGGAGTCTGCGTTCGCCAGGACGTTGATCGTCCTCGACGTCGTCCCGGCCGCGAAGGTGAGGGTACCGGAGGCGGCGGCGTAATCCCCTGGGGCGACGGCCGTGCGGTCCGCCGCTGCCCAGGCGAAGGAGACGGCCCTGCCGCTCACCGTCGACATGGTCACCGTGAAGGTCATCCTCTTCGTCCCGGTGGCCGGCTCGGTCACTGCGACGTCGGAGATGGAGAGGAGCGGGAGGGGCTCGTCATCAACGATCTCGGCACGCCCCGTCTCGTCCATCAGGGTGGCGTTCGCGGCGTTGGTCAGCACGACCTGGAAGTGTTCGTTGTCCTCGGGCAGACCGTCCTCGATGGTCGGCACGACGATGGTCCCGGACGTCGCTCCGGCGCTGATCGTCAGCCTCCCGGTGGTCTTCGAGTAGTCCACCCCGGCGGCGGCGCCGGCGTCCACCGTGGCGTAGTCGACAGTCACCGGCGCGGACGCCGGAGACGAGAGCGAGACGACGAATCTCTCCGCGACGCCCTCCTCGGCCGAAGCGTCGCCCACGCTGAGCTTGGGCGTCGTCTTCGGATCGCTGATCGTCATGCGGGCGACACCGTCGGCGATCGTGAGGTGCTGGGGGTTCGAGAGGACGACGGAAAGGTCCTCGGTCCCCTCGGTGAAGTCGCTGTCGGGGTTCACCTTCACCACGACGTTCTTCGAACGGACACCGGGACGGAAGGAGATGGTCCCCGAGGTGGCCGTGTAATCGCCCGGAGGAGTTGCCGTTCCGGGGACCGTCGTGAAATCCACGCTGACAGTGGTCTCGGTTGCCTTGTCGAGCACGAGCTTGCACGTGAGGTTCGACGTCCCGTCCAGCAGCTCGAAGGCGGACCCGTCTATGGCCTTGACGGACGGAGGAGCATCGTTGTCGTCGATCGTCCCCGTTGCGGTACCTCCGACGATGGCGGCGTTCTCGGCCGACGTGAGCCCGAAGATGAGGGTCTCCGGTGCCTCGTAGACGTTGTCGTCGACGGTCGGGATCAGCACCGTGGCACTGGTCTGTCCCGCAGGGATGGTGACGCTGCCGGTTGTCGCCGGGTAGTCGATGTCGGCACCGGCCGTCCTGCCGGTCGTCGTGTAGTTCACCGTGACCGGAAACAGGATCGACTCGCCGAGGCTGATGGTGAACCGCAGGCTTGCGCCCTCCGTGGCCTGGGATCCCGCCACCCGGAGATCGGCGTTCCTGCAGATTTGCTGCTTGCGAAGGCAGGTGTCGACCAGGGACAGGAGACGCGTCGGCTGCCACACGTTGAAGAAGTCGGCGTGGCCGGAGTAGATGCCTCCCGAGGCCAGGTCGTACCCGGTGCCGCCCTTGAGATCGTCGAAGTGCACGATCTGGAGCAGCGTGGGCAGCAGCGTGGGATGTGTGGCCGGGCACGTGCCCGTCTTCGGCATGTACGCCATGTGGCTCTTGTGGTCCGCGCTGTCGAGGTTCGTGCCGTCCCAGCACTCAGGGAAGATGATGCGGAGGCGGAGGTGCTGGCCGTCCCCGCAGGTCGGGATCTCCTGGGCCGGGTCGGTCCTCTCAGCGTCGTCGGAGTCCTGCGCGCAGGACCACGATGCGATGTTGACCGATTGCGGGGACGTGGCCTTCGAGTCGCCGGCGATCATTCGGAGCCCCTGAGGGTAGGGCTGCACGATCGTGGGGTCGGTGCCGGCTGCGGTGTAGTAGGCGGCGATCCGCTGCGGCCGGTGCACCACACCGTCGACGGTCAGCGAGGGAGCCCAGTACGCGGACAGATCCTCTTCGAAGTCGCAGGTGGTGCCGGCCGCCTGGAGCGACGAGAGGGTCGAAAACGCATCGGTCGAGACGTTGCCGAAGAAGTCGTGGCTGTGACTGGTGCCGGGGCGCTGGGGGGCGACGATCGGGTCATCGGTGAGCGAGCGGCCGTACGTGCAGACCGTCTTGAAGCTCGGAACGGAGTCGATCGTCGCGTGCGCCGGCGACAAGGGGGCCAGCGGAAGAAGACCGGCAAGCAGGGAGGTTACGGTGATGACGAGTCGTTTCAAGGCGGTTTCTCCATGCGTCGGACAGCGGCTCCGCCTAACGTCGGCCTCCGCGGATGTCCTCTTGAGGAGCGACCGGCGGGGCCCGCGCGCTAGCCGCGTCGAGATCGCTACGCTTGTCCGAGGACGGCAGCAGGGGGAGAGACATGGGTTCGGCCAACTTCGATCTGGGTGTCGCCGGCTCCCGGAGGGTCGACCGCGTGACCGGCGTCGTGGAACAGGCGGCGTTCGTCCCTCAGGACGACGGCACGCAGCTGTTCGTCATGGTGCATGAGCCGCCCGCCGAGCCTCGCGGCGGGGTTCTCATGTTCTCGTCGATCCTGGCCGACTTCATGTCGAACTACCAACGCGAGGTCCATCTCGCGCGCAGCCTCGCGGCGGCCGGCTTGGTGGTGATGAGGTTCCACTATCGCGGCACCGGGAACAGCGACGGCGACGCGGCGGACGTCACGCTCGGGTCGCTGCAGGACGATGGTCGTTGGTCGGTCGACTTCATGGGCAGCCGGCTCGGCAACCTGCCCCTCGGACTTCTCGGGACCCGCTGGGGTTCGCTGGCGGCGGCCGCCGCCGCCCGTGACCTCCCCACCGGGCCGGTGGTGCTCTGCGAACCGGTCGTCGATGCGTCGCGGTACTTCGTGGAGGCGTGGCGCAGCCGGGCCATGAGTGCCGTCGCCCTCGGCAGGACGGCCGGCACGGGCGAGCGTCTGGCCGACGTCATCGTTCGCCAGGGCTACGCGGACGTGGTGGGGAACGTCATCCACCGCGCGCTCTTCGACAGCGCAGCGGGCGGCGGCACGCTCGACGAGTACGACCTGGCCCGGCGCCCGGTCCTCGTCGTGCAGTTCGGTGGGAACGAGTTGCGGCCGGCGAACCGGACGCTTCGTGACCATCTCGACGGCAACGGCGCGGCGGTCGAGACGTCGACGGTCGACCTCCAGGAGAGCTGGTGGTTCCGCTCCGGCCCGCGAATCGTCCTCCACCCCGAGCTCAACCGCCTGATCGCGGGCTGGTTCGTCTCGCAGGTGACGACCACCGAGGTCGGCCGATGAGTGTGACCTCGCGTCAGGAGTCGCCGGTCATCTTCGAGGCGGCGGGAGAAGACCTGTTCGGAATCTTCACCCGACCCTTGGTCTCCAATGGCACGGCGGTCCTCGCATTGTGGGGCGCCGGCGGCTTTCCCACGTTCGGGAAGAACCAGGTGCGGATCCGACTCGCCCGCCAGCTCGCCGAAAACGGGTTCCACGTGCTCCGCGCTGATTACCGCGGCGTCGGGGAGAGCGGAGGGGAGTCCCGGGACGTCGACCTGTCGAAGCCCTGGATCGACGACGCCCTCGGCGCCGTCCGCTGGCTGGAGTCGCAGGGCTTCGAGCGGATCGCCATCGTCGGGAACTGCTTCGGGTCGCGGACCGGACTGGCCGCCGCGTCCAGCATCCCCGGACTGGTGGGGCTCGCGTTGGTGGCTGCTCCGGTCAGCGAGGCCGATCACCGCGAGGCGATCCTCGGGCACTCCTTGTCGTGGTACCTGAAGCGGGCTCGCTCGATGCGAACCTTGCGGCTCCTGGTCTCGGGTGGCCTCGCCAAGCGGGTCCGCAGCGTGCTGAAGGCGAAGGTGCGCCGATCCGTACGGCCATCGAAGGCAGCGGACGCACCCGCGTCCGGCACCGCCAGTGAGCAGTACTTGCAGCCGCTCGAGGGCGTGCTGGCGCGGCGGATTCCGGTCCTGCTCCTCTACGGGCGGGGCGACGACTTCTATCCCGAGTTCGAGCGGGCCATGGACGGTCCGCTCGGTCGCATGCTCGACGGCGCAGGCGACCTCGTGACGCTCCGGGTGGTCGACGACCGGATCGGGGGGATGGCTAGCATCGAGGCGCAGAACACCTTCCTCGAGACCGTGACCGCCTGGCTCGATCGCGTGGCGGGGTCGTCAGACCATGACGTGGCACGTGACGGGTGAGCATGGGGCGCAGGGCACACTGATCCGATGCAGGAACGCCGAGGTATGTCGAGCACGCCGGACGCATTGACCCTGGAGCCCCGTTGATCCGGTTCGCGAGGCGGACCTTCATCGTCCTCGACCGGGCGGCCAGGGTCCGGTTCATCCTGTTCGCCCTCGGCTCCGTGGTGATCGCCGCCATCGAGGGTGTGGGCGTGGCGCTGGTGGTCCCCCTGACGCAGATGCAGGTCGGCAAGCACGGGGGGAAACTTCCCACCGCAGCCCGCTTCGTCAGCCGGCTCTTCGATCTGAAGACCGAGGGCCAGGCCACCCTGGCGCTGGCGATCCTCGTCGTGATCTCGTTCTCGGTGAAGGCCATCGGCGCCATCGAGCTGCTGTGGTGGGGCATCGGCAACTCCCTCGATCAAGAGGCCCGCATCGCCCGCCGGTTGTTCACGCGCTACCTCACCGCGCCGCGGACCTACCACCTGGCCCACAACTCGGCCGAGATCCAGCGGACGTTGAACGAGGCGCTTCTCATCGTCTTCCGCCGGTCGCTGCCTTTCGTCCTGGCGGCGGCGGCCGATGCCTTCACGCTCGTGGCGGTGGCCGCCGTGATCGTCGTCAGCGACCCGGTGATCGCTTCGGTCGCCATCGTGTACTTCGGGCTCGTCGCCGTCGTGTACCAACTGTGGATCGGCGGCCGTCAGCGAGCGGCCGCCATCGCCGCCCACGCCGAGATCGCGCTTCGCTACCAGCAGGTCCAGGAGGCGATGCGGGCCACCAAGGAGCTGGCCATCCTCCACCGGGAGGAGCACTTCATCTCCCGCTTCTACAAGACGAAGATCGAGCTGGCGAGCAAGCAGCGGCTCCTCATCCTCTACCAGCTCCTCCCGCGCCAGTTCCTCGATCTCGCGTTCGTGCTGGGCGCCGCCCTCATGGCCGCGTTCGCGTTCGCGACCCGAACGAACGAGCAGGCGTTGGCCAGCGTGGGCCTCTTCCTCACGGCCAGCTTCCGGCTCGTGGCGCCGCTGAACCGCGTCATGGGGGCGACCACCGTCACCCGGACGGCCCAGCCGGCGATCGACCAGGTCGTGAACGACCTTGCCGAGCTCGACGCCCTGCACGGCCTGCGGGCGCACGCCGACGTGGATCCGCTCGGACCCGTGCCGCTCGAGCTGACGGACGTGCACTTCCGCTACGGCGAGGATCTGCCCGACGTGCTCCAGCGCATCTCGATGACGATCGCCCCTGGGGAGGACGTCGCCATCGTCGGGACCACGGGTGCGGGCAAGTCCACACTGCTCGACATCATGCTCGGCCTCCTCGACCCGCAGACGGGGGAGATCAAGGTCGGTGGACGGCCATTGCACGAGTGTCGAACCGCATGGCAGCTCACCATCGGCTACGTCCCGCAGGACATCGTCCTCATCGACGACACGATCCGGGCGAACGTGGCCTTCGGCATCGACCGCGCCGACATCGACGACGACAAGGTGTGGGAGGCCTTGCGAATCGCCCAGATCGACACGTTCGTCGCCTCTCTCTCCGGGGGTATCGACAACGTGGTCGGCGAGCAGGGCGTCCGGCTGTCGGGCGGGCAGCGCCAGCGGCTCGGCCTGGCGCGGGCCATGTACGACGGCCCGGCGGTGCTCGTGCTCGACGAGGCGACGTCGTCGCTGGACTCCAGCACCGAGGCTCGGATCATCGAGACGATCGCATCGCTGCGAGGCCGCCTCACCATTATCACGGTGTCACATCGCCTCAGCACGCTGAAGCACTGCGACCGCATCTACTACCTCCGCGACGGCTCGGTCGTCGCCGTGGGCACGTTGGACGAGTTGCGGGCCTGCGACCGGGAGTTCGCCGAGCTCGTGACGTTCGCCGAGCTCGGCACCAGTCGGCCGTCCCGCGACGTGGCTGCCGGCGTCAACGGCGAAGGGGACCCGGCCGATGTCTCGTCGGAGCGGCCCGGGTGGAAGCGCGGCATCCCGCGCCGGCGACCCTGACCGGCTCGAACGTCGCAGAAAAGACGCCGGGACGGTGCCCGGGTGCGAACCGGCGCCGACTGCCGGAGGAGCAGCCTCAGCCGGGCCGCTACCGGGGCCGCGAGCCGGTGCGTGCAGCGGGCGGGACGAGCTCAGCCGGACGCGGAAACTCGCCGGTCGACGACGCCGACCGGCTCACCGTGACGGCGCGGGCCGTCAGGGAAGAGTTCCGCCTGAGACATCGATGAGGGCCCCAGCCGGGGCTCTCATCAAGACCGATTTAGTGTTTGTGTCCGCCGCAGCTGCCCGGGCCAGACACGCAGGAGAAGTTCGACAGGAACGCCGACGAGTCGTGCACGGTGCCCGTCTTGCCTGGAGGTGCCGGCATCCTCGTCAGTTCAGAGACCAGCCCCAGCACTCGCATGTCCGGAGCCTCATACCTGGAGTCCATCGTCCCCCCCTGTGGGTCCTTCAGCCGCTCCGGTCATGGTTGACCGGTTGCGGGTAATGATAGAGCCCGGTTCCTCCCATGTCCACCTTTCCCTTGCCCTCCTCGTCCGATGCCGTGGGCGGGCAGTGCCCGGGGGCCTACGGCCTGGGCTTCTCGGGGCTCGCCGACCCTTCCTTCCTCGCCACCGCCGCCCCCCACTGGCCGGTCGTCGAAGTCGTGCGCCGGCGAGGGCGCGTGACCGACGCCCGCACGACGCTCGACGGACGTGGAGCGCAGTTCGAGCTCACGGAGGGGGGCAGCCTCGTCATCGAGCGGGCGGCGCGGCGGTCGGTGTTCACCACACCCGACGAGCTGTCCGACCCGGAGCTGGTCCACCCCCACCTGGCGCCTGTCGGAGCCGCCTTCGCCTGGTGGGCCCAGCATGAGGCGTTCCATGCTGGCGCCGTCGCCGTCGACGGAGGGGCGTGGGCGATCCTCGGCGACCGGAGCGCAGGCAAGAGCTCGACGCTCGCGCAGCTCGCCCTGGCCGGGCACGACGTCATCTGCGACGACATGCTCGTCATCGATCACGGCCGCGCCCTGGCCGGCCCCCGCTGCGTCGACCTCCGTCTGGCGACGGCCGAGGGCTTGGGGATCGGCAAGCCGATGGTGATCCGCGGCGGGCGGGAGCGGTGGCGGGTGGCGCTCGGCCCGGTACCGGCGGAGCTTCCATTTCGCGGGTGGATCTTCCTCGCCTGGGGCGACGACCTCAGCGCCGACCGCCTCCCGGGCGGCGAGCGCCTGGCCCTGCTGGCGGGCCATCGAAGCGTCATGATCGAGCCGACCGACCCGTCCACGCTGCTCGAGCTGGCGTCCCTTCCGGCGTGGTGCCTGACGCGCCCGAAGCAGCTCTCGTCGCTACCGGTTGCCGTCGACCGGCTGCTCGACCTCACGATGTCGTGAGGTCGGGGCCCCCGCGGCCGTCTCGGCGAGCCACGCCGACTGGATGAGGAGCGAGCTGCGTGCGTCGGGTTGCTCGTCGAGCCACTCGCGCCGCAGGGCGGCGTGGTCGACCAGGCCGGGATCCACGCCCCCACCGTGCCAGGACCGGGCGAACGACCGGCTGTGCTCGGTCCAGAATGCGGCGTTGAACGGCGCCTTGGTGCGGCGCCGCAGGATCGCCTCGGGCAGGGCATCGCCGAACAGCCGCTCCATCCACGCAGTGCGGTCGCCGATGCCGAAGCGCCCGCCGTCGGAGGCCATGGCGGCGAGGAAGCGGTCGTCGGCGAGCGGGTGCACGGCCAGGGCGCCTGCGTCGCGAGCGAGCAGGTCGAAGCTGTGGATGGTGAGCCGGAGTCCTCGAAGGCGCGCCCACCATCGCACCCGCCGGTCCCACCGCAGCGGCTCGGCGGATCCGGAGGCAGCCCAGGCCCGGTTGACGGCGCGCGCCGCAGGAGCCCGCAGCCACGGGAGCGGCGGTCCCTTCCCGTCCATGAGAAGGCCCACTGCCCGGATCGGCCGAGGCGACAGGGCGAGCCCGAGGCGGACCACGTCACGGGGGATGGGACGAGCCCGCCCGGCCAAGACGGCGGCCGCCCTCGCCCAGCGCCAGGACGCGAGCAGCCCGTCCCCGTCGATCCCCGTCAGGACCGAGCCTCCCTTGCACGCGTCGAGCACCGGCACGTGGAAGTGGGAGTTGGCCGGCCAGAGAACCCCGTGTCGTCCGAGGACCTTCTGCGCGATCGGTCCGACCAGGTCGAGCTCGTCGTCGAAGTCGACCCGGGACCAGTCGTCCAGGCCGAGGTGGCGGACGACGGTCTCCTGCCAGTCCGTCTCGTCGGTCTCGGGGGCTCCCGGGAACCGGTGGGTCACGGGGATCGGGAGAGGAAGCCCTTCCTTCCTCGCCACGGAGGTGGCCACGGCCAGGACGGCCGACGAGTCGCGCCCACCCGAGAAGCTGACGACGCACGGCGGCCGCCGGAGCGCCGAAAGGACAGCCGACTCGAAGCAGGACAGCGGCGTCGCTCCCGCGATCGCGCCGGGAACAGCGGGACCGGGGACCAGTCCAATGGGGGATCCCGAGACGAGATCGAGCGGGCTCAGGGCGTACGGGTCATCCATGGCTGTAGTCGGATGGCGCTATCGACATCAGCCCGTCGAACGACTCCTCGTGGCACGAGGCGTGACCCTCGAGCCATGCGTGTGCGCTGAAGTCGGCGCTGGAGCCCCTCACGCCCACGACGACGTTGTGCAACCGGCCGTGCGCGCTGTGCCAGGCCTGCAACAGCAGGCTGCGCTCCAGGCACGTATGGCGGCGGCGCCGCAGTACGGCGCCGACACCCCGCAGGGCGTTCTCCGGCAGGGGCGGCGGAGGCGGGACCACGATCCGGTCCACCCGCTGCGTCCGCAGCTGCTGGCGCAGGCGGGGCAGCGTGCGGTACGCCCACAGCGCAGCCCGGAGGTCGCTCCGGGTGATCCGGCGCGTCACGGCCCGTCGAGCAGGCCCCGCTTCCGGAGCTCCTCCAAGAAGTGGTCGACGTCGCGTGACGCCGTCTCGGGATCGATGCCGAACTCGTCCACCACACGGGCCACGAGCTCGTCCGTTCGAGCGCCTTCGGCCAACGCCTCCCACAACAGCGCGGCGGTGTGGTTCCCCGCCAGGTAGACCCGTCCCGGCACGTCGAGGACGATGACCTCGCCGTCGACCACGCGCCACGTCAGACCATCGGTTCGCAATTGCACCTGCTCCATGTCCGCCCCCGCGTTTGAGCTGTGCCACAGGAGAGTACCGGACGCCCGGACCTCCGCCGACAAGGGGGAGGCTCAATAGACGCCGAGGGTGCCGAGGCGTCGTTCGCGCTGCAACGCCAGGCGGAAAACCACGTGGCCCACGCACAGCGACAACACCGCCATGGGGACGAGCACGGCAATGTCGTCGACGATGCTCGCCCACCCCGCCCCGTTGAGCAGTGCATGGCGCATGGCCTGGAGGGCGATGGCGACGGGACTGTGCTGCACCACCCGAGCCGCGCCTGACGGGAGGAGCCCGATCGGAAAATAGGCGCCCGACCCGACGGTCAGCGCCGAGGCGGCGAGGCCCACGAAGCCGGACCCCCGGCGGATGGTGAGCACGGAGGCGGCGCACAAGCTCCCCAGGCCCCAGACGAAGGGGATGAGTGCGAGGAGCACGACCGTCGCCGGTAGCAGCCCGGCCAGCGAGAAGTCGACGCCCAGGGTGACGGAGACCAGCAGCAGGAAGATCGCCGTCCGGATCGGCACGTAGAGCAGGTCGTAGATGACGAGCCCCAGTTGCAGGGTGGCGGCAGACGTGGGCGTCACGAGGAGCGCCTCGAGCGTGCCGGTCAACTGCTCGCTGCGCATCTGGCTCGTCACCTGCACGAGCGCGACCTGGATGAAGCCCGCCACTGCGATCCCGATCGTCACGAAGCCGAGGTAGCTCGCCCGGGTCGCCCCGACGCCCTGGATGCGGGCGGGATCGACGAGACGGCTCACGAAGTAGAAGGTGAAGATCTGGAGAACGAGGCCCAAGGCGTCCTGCAGGTACGCCAGGCGGTAGCTCCAGGCGATGAGCAGGTCCCGGCGGACGAAGGCTCCCAGCTTCCGGGGCTCGGGAACGATGCCGCCGAACTGGTCGTGCGCCGACGCGGCCTCGGACATCACGGCGGTCCCTCCGAGACGAGCCGGAGGAAGGCCTGCTCGATGCCCGAGCCCTCCTCCTCGCAACCGAGCACCTGGTACCCGTTTCCGGTGAGAGCGGAGATGGGATCGCCCAAGACCGCGTCCCCGCTGAGGGTGAGCGCGTAGCGGTCGATGCCGGAGCGGTCGCCCCCGACGGGGACCATCGTGGCCATCCCGGTGACAACGTCGGCGGGAGGACGCGGCTTCTGCGCCGTCGGGCCTGCCCGGAGCGTGACCATGTATCTCCTCGTCCCGGCCGTCGACGCCAGGCCCTCGACCGTGCCGCTGTAGCGGAGCTCCCCGCCCGCGAGCACCAGGACCCGGTCGGCGAAGTTGCGGAGCTCCTCCAGGCGTTGGGTGACCCACATCGCCGCCGCCCCGTGCGCGACGGCTTCCCGCACCAGCCCCTGGACCTGCCCCCTCGCGTTTGGATCCAGGTCATGCGTGGCCTCGTCGCAGAGGAGCAGCTTCGGCTCGACGAGGAAGGCCCGGGCCAGGACCAGCCGCTTCTGCATCCCGTGTGAGTACAGACCGACGCGGACGCGGGCTGCCTCCGAGAGGCCGACCTGGGCGAGAACCTCCTCGGCCCGCACGACCGCCTCCCGGTAGCGCTGCCCGTTGAGGCGGGCGAAGAAGACGAGGTTCTCCAGGCCCGACATCCGCAGGTAGAAGGTGCGATCGACGCCGGGCGCCCACCCCGTGAGCTGTCGTGCCGCCAGCTGGCCCGGCTGGTGCCCGAACACCCGCACTCGTCCGTAGGAGGGCTCCACCAGCCCGGTCAGGATGCGAAGGAGGGTGCTCTTGCCGGCGCCGTTGGCGCCGACGAGGCCGACGATCTCCCCCGGGGGCACGTCCAATGAGATGCCTCGCAGGACGGTTTTGGCACCGAAGCGCTGCACGACGTCGACCGCCTCTATGGCCGGCACCTCGCGAGACGGCGCCGGGATGGGCGCCGGCGTTCCGGGCATCACCGCTGCGGCATCGACTTCTGCAGCCACCGACCCAGCACCTCTCGCCTGGTCCACCCGCTCACGGGCACCCGCCTCGTACTCCGTGCTCGGCGCGCCCGTCGCCCACAGCGTGGTTCACCGCACCCGGGCGCGCAAACGAGCGCGCACCCGCGCGCAGCGACGACCGGCCGATCGGCGGCACCTCCATCGGATTGCACACGCGTGGACAATTGGGCGGAAACGTGCGCACCATAGGGCCGGAAGGGAAGCGGCGGTCGCTTCCGGGACAGGGGGTAGAGATGGCGCACGCCAAACATCTGTCGAGGTCGGGGCGCGGACGGGTCTCCACGGCTGCGACAACTGCGGCGTTGCTGGGCACGATGCTCTTCATAGCGCCCGGTGCGGCCACGGCCGCTGGCGGAGGCTACGCCTACAGCGGCCGTGCCTACGGCACGTCGGTCAATGTGGGCAACCTCGTCACATCCGGCCCGTCGTCGGTCGTCGGTGTCGGATGCACCGACGAGGCGGGGATTCACAAGACGAACACGCTGGCCACGATCGACGTGTCGCCGATCGTCACCTCCGGGACGATCAACACGTCCGTCGACACGAGTGCCACAGCCACGAGCCAGCAGTCACAGTCGACCTCCGAGGTCCAGAACGTCTCGTTGCTGGACGGGCTCATCACGGCCGATGCCGTTCGAGCAGTCAGCACCACGTCGCACGACGGATCCGGGTTCCACAGCACCGGCGCCGGGTCCACCTTGGTGAACCTGAAGATCGGCCTGACGACCATCGGGGCCACCCCGGCACCCAACACCACCGTGCCTCTCGTCGGGCTCGGCTCAGTCGTCCTGAACGAGCAGACGTCGAAGGTCACGAACAAGGGTGCGTCCTACAGCGTCAACATGATCCACGTCTTCATCACGACCCAGAACCTGCTCGGCATCCCCGTGGGCACAGACATCGTCGTCGCCCACGCCAAGAGCGACCTGCACGGCCCGACGCTCGCCATCCTCGACGGGCGGGCCTACGGCACGTCGGCCAATGTCGGCGAACTCGTCGAGTCCGGTCCGACTGCGCTGGTCTCCATGCCGTGCCTGGGCACCAAGGGAATCCTTCACGGCAACGACGTCCTCGGGGTCAACCTGCCCGGCATCCTGACGTCGGGGACTGTGGCCACAACGGCCGAGGGGTCGATCCGCAAGACGAGGGCGGACGGCGAGACGACAGCCACCGTCGAGGGCCTCGACCTGCTCGACGGCCTCGTGACGGCAACGGTCATCAAGGCCGATGCGCATGCATCCATGAGCGGGGGCACGCTCACCTTCAGCGACGAGGGATCCACCTTCGCCGACCTCCAGGTGGCGGGCCATCCCGAGATCACGGCGGATGCCGCCCGGAACACCAGGATCGACCTGCTCGGACTGGGCACCCTGTGGCTGCATCGGGTGATCCAGGGTTCGAACCGGATCGAGGTGCGGATGGTCGAGCTGATCATCACCGAGCCGGGGAACGTCCTCGGGCTGGCCGTCGGCACGGACGTGCGGGTGGCCGTGGCCGAGGCGTCGGTCCACCCGTCGACCTAGGGATCATGCCTGGGCGAGCCGCACGCGTGCGGCTCGTCCAGGCGCTCCCGGCCCTTCCACGGGCCGGCCGGGGACCGACGCTCCTAGAGTCTCCGGTGTGACGGACAGCCACGCGATGACGGCACATCCGTTCGAGTTGAGCCACCTCGAGGAGCTCGAGGCAGAAGCCGTCTTCGTGATGCGCGAGGTGGCGGCCGAGCTGAAGCGACCGGTCCTGTTGTTCAGCGGGGGAAAGGACTCGGTCGTCCTCCTGCGCCTGGCCGAGAAGGCCTTCCGCCCCGCCGGGTTCCCGTTCCCGATCATGCACATCGACACGGGTCACAACTTCCCGGAGGTGCTCGAGTTCCGGGACCGACGGGTCGCCGAGCTGGGCGAACGCCTCATCGTGGCCAGCGTCCAGGAGTCCATCGACCGCGGACGCGTGATCGACGAGACCGGTCCGCGGGCGTCCAGGAACCGGCTCCAGACGACCACGCTCCTCGACGCCATCGAGGAGCACGGCTTCGACGCCTGCTTCGGCGGGGCACGCCGCGACGAGGAGAAGGCCCGCGCCAAGGAACGCTTCTTCTCGTTCCGGGACGAGTTCGGCCAGTGGGACCCTCGGAACCAGCGACCGGAGCTCTGGCACGTCTACAACGGCCGGGTCCGCGAGGGTGAGCACATCCGTGCCTTCCCGATCTCCAACTGGACCGAGCTCGACGTCTGGCAGTACATCGCCCGCGAGGGCCTCGAGCTGCCGTCGATGTATTTCGCCCACAAGCGGGAGGTCGTCGAGCGTGACGGGATGCTGCTGGCCACCGGTCCGCACCTGCCGGCGGTCGACGACGAAGCGCCGTTCGTCGCCACGGTGCGCTACCGGACGGTCGGTGACATGTCGTGCACCGGCGCCGTCGTCTCCTCGGCGTCGACGCTGGAGGAGGTCATCGCCGAGGTCAGCGCCACTCGGGTGACCGAGCGAGGAGCGACGCGCGCCGACGACAAGTTCTCCGAGGCGGCCATGGAGGACCGCAAGAAGGAGGGGTACTTCTAGATGGACCTCCTGCGCTTTGCCACCGCCGGCTCGGTGGACGACGGGAAGAGCACGCTCATCGGCAGGCTGCTCTACGACTCGAAGCAGATCTTCGAGGACCAGCTCGAGGCGGTCGAGCGGGCCAGCTCGCAGCGCGGGCTGGACTACGTGAACCTGGCCCTGCTCACCGACGGGCTGCGGGCCGAGCGCGAGCAGGGCATCACCATCGACGTGGCCTACCGCTACTTCGCCACGCCGCGGCGGAAGTTCATCATCGCCGACACCCCCGGGCACGTGCAGTACACGCGCAACATGGTGACCGGGGCGTCCACGGCCGACCTCGCCCTCGTGCTGGTCGACGCGCGCCGGGGCCTCCTCGAGCAGTCCAGGCGCCATGCGTTCATCGCCACGCTGCTCCGGATACCGCACCTCGTCGTCTGTGTGAACAAGATGGACCTGGTCGAATGGGACGAGGACGTGTTCAACCGGATCAGGGACGACTTCCGCGCCTTCGCGACCCGGCTGGACATCGCCGATCTGACGTTCATCCCGATCTCTGCGCTGCAGGGCGACAACGTGGTCGATCGCTCCTCCAACATGCCCTGGTACACCGGGCTCCCGCTGCTGGCCCACCTCGAGAACGTCCACATCGCCTCGGACCGCAACCTCGTCGACAGCCGGTTCGCCGTGCAGTACGTCATCCGGCCCACGCCCGAGCGCCGCCGGGACTACTGCGCCTTCGCAGGCCAGGTGATGGGCGGGTTCTTCCGGCCCGGTGACGATGTCGTCGTCCTGCCGTCCGGCCTGACCTCCACCATCGCGTCGGTCGAGACCTTCGACGGTCCGTTGCAGGAGGTCTTTCCCCCGATGTCGGTCGCCATCCGCCTGGACGACGACATCGACGTGTCCCGAGGCGACTTCATCGTCCGACCGGGGAACCAGCCCGAGGTGGGCCAGGACCTCGACGCCATGATCTGCTGGCTCACCGAGCAGCCGCTCGTCGAGCACGAGACATATCTGCTCAAGCACACGACACGCTGGAGCCAGACGGTCGTCCGCGACCTGCGCTACCGGCTCGACATCAACACGCTCCACCGCGACGAGAAGGCCGAACGGTTGGACCTCAACGAGATCGGCCGGGTCACGCTGCGCACGACGACGCCGCTGATGTTCGACGACTACCGGCGCAACCGGTCGACGGGCAGCTTCATCCTCGTCCACCGAGCGACGAACGCCACGGTGGGCGCCGGCATCATCCTCGCCTCCGCCTGACAGCGGTGCTCGGGCGATGGCGCGCAGCCATTGAGGGCCCCATTCACTGGTCTTGTGTGTCGTCGTCCCGATCGTCGCGCCAGTCTGGGATCAGGACACGAGGGGTAAGAAGGGGAAGCGCTCGTGACCCCGCTCATGCCGCCAGACCAGGAACGACACGTGCGATGACCGCGGTGCTCCTGCACGCCCGGGCCCACCTGCGGGCCCGGTGGTCGAGGTGGCCGGGGCTGGCGCTCCTGATCGCCCTTGGAGCCGGGGCCCGGCGCACCGACAGCGCGTACGCACGCTTCGACTACCCGACGGTGTCAGCTGCTCAGCCGTGCCGCCGCGTCGGCGGTAGGCCCCCCCCAGGACAGCCGCGGGCTCGGGGCCCGATCGCGAGGGCTCAGGGGTCCCCCGCCCCGCCCGCGTCCGTGACCCCGTGGAGGTGGCAGGCGACGAGGCGGCTGTCCACCTCCTGGAGCGCCGGCTCCGGCCCGGGCCCGAAGCGCACGGTGACGGACGGACCCCGCACCTCCACGCCCACCACCGCGCTCCACAGCCCGCCGCCCGGGGCATCGGCGCGGATGCGCTCCAGCAGGGCAGCGAGCTCGTCCCCGCCACGAGGGAACACGGCTGCTTCGGGCGTCACCGCCACCCGGGCGAGGGGCCCGACCAGCTGGTCCTCCTCGGCGTGGGCGGCCGGGTCGGCCGCCCACCGGGCTTCGAACAGGTCGACCAGGTCGCGCCCCTCCCACCCGCAGGGGGCGAAGGCCCGGGGGCAGCGGGGATGGAACCGGCACCCCCGGGGCGGGTGCAACGCGTCGGGGACCTCCCCCTCGGGAAGCTCCTTGGCCGAGGCGCTGCGCCCGGGGTCGGGCCGGGGCACGGCGGACAGCAGGGCGGAGGTGTAGGGGTGGGCCGGCCCGCCGTAGATCGGCTGGGACGGGCCCATCTCCGCCACCCGTCCGAGGTACATGATGGCGATGCGGTCGCACACGAACTTGGCCGTGGCCAGGTCGTGGGTGATGAAGACGTATGTGAGCCCGAACTCGCGCTGGAGGTCGAGCAGAAGCTCGAGGATCATGGCCCGCACGCTCATGTCGAGCATGGCCACCGGCTCGTCGGCCACCACCAGCCGGGGTCTGGTGATCAGGGCCCGGGCGATCACCACCCGCTGCTTCTGCCCCCCGGAGAGGTCGTCGGGATAGCGGTCGAGAAAGGCGCCGGCGGGGGCGATGCCCACCCGCTCGAGCATCTCGGCCGCCTGCCGGCGGGCGTCGGCCTTCGACGACGCCATCTGGTGGATCCGCAGGGGATGGGCCACGCCGTCGCCGATGGTCATGGCCGGGTTCAGGGCGGCGTTGGGGTCCTGGAAGATGAGCTGGAGCTGCCGGCGGAGGGGCCGCAGCCGGGCCTCGTTCCAGTGGGCGATGTCCTGCCCGTCGAACTCGACGGTGCCGGAAAGCGGCTCGACCATCCGGAGGATGGTGCGGCCCAGCGTGGTCTTGCCACTGCCGCTCTCGCCCACCAGGCCGAAGATCTCGCCCGGGTAGACGTCGAGGTCGACGCCGTCGACGGCCTTCACCCAGTCCGACGCCGACCCCAGCAGGGACCCGAAGAAGCCGGAACGAACCGGGAAGTGGGTCCGCACACCCCGCAGGCGGACCAGGGGCGCGGCGCCCTCGGCCGGCGCGCTCACTCCCCCACCGCGCCTTTCTGCACGGCCGACAGGGGTGGGTCGTCGAGGCTGGTGCGCCGGCCGTCGGGCACCCAGGCCAGCTCGGGATGTCGAGGGTCGGCGCCGGCATGGAGGTGGCAGGCCACCCGGGTGCCGGCGGCGGTGGTGGCCAGACGAGGCTCAACCGCTGTGCACACCTCCATGGCGAACGGGCAGCGTCGGGCGAAGCGGCAGCCCGGCGGCGGGTCCAGAAGGTCGGGGGGCGTGCCCGGGATCGACGACAGGCGCACGGTGTCCAGGCTGATGACGCTGGCCAGCAGACCCTCGGTGTAGGGATGGCGCGGCGAGGCGAACACGGCACCGACGGGACCGAGCTCCACGATCTTCCCTGCGTACATCACCGCCATGCGGTCGCACGTCTCGGCCACCACGCCGAGGTTGTGGCTGATGAGGACCAGGCCCATGTCGCGGGCGCACAACCCATCGAGGATCTCGAGGATCTGGGCCTCGACGATGACGTCGAGGCTGGTGGTGGGCTCGTCGGCGATGAGGACGGCGGGCTCCAGCACGATCGCCAGGGCGATCATGATGCGCTGGCGCATCCCGCCCGAGAACTCGTGCGGATAGTTGCGGGCCCGGGTGGGCGGGATGCGGACGGCGGCCAGGGCGTTCCGGGCCATGGCGCGCGCCTCCCGCCGGGACACCTTGCGGTGAGCCCGGATGGTCTCCACGAAGTGGGCCTCGACCCGCTGGAGGGGGTCGAGGCGGGTCATCGGCTCCTGGAAGACCAGGGCGACCTTCTCGCCCCGACGCCGGCGCCGCTCGCCGGCGTCCAACGTCGTGAGGTCCTCGCCGTCGAGACGCACGTGGCCGGTGATGTCGGCGCCCTCGGGCAGCACGCCGATGATGGCCCGGCCCAGGGTCGACTTCCCGCAACCACTCTCCCCCACCAGCCCCAGACTCTCGCCGGGCCGCAGGTCGAGGTCCACTCCGTCGACCGCCGTCACCCTCCCGCGGGCCGAGCCGTACGTGACGCGCAGGTCGCGCACCTCGAGCACGTTGCCACCCGCCCGGCGGAGGCTGATGGTCGCCGGCGCGGCGCGTGGGGCCGGAAGGTCGGGAAGGCGCTCGTCGGTGGGCCCGGCGAGGTAGTCCAGGGTGGCCTCGTCGCCGACCGGGCCCAGCGCCCGCGGTCCGTCCAGTGCGCCCAGCGCGTCGAGCTCGTCCAGGACGTCGACCCGCGTCTCGGCCGGTGTCACGGCGGTGAGGTCGCTGACCACGTCGTCGGTCGCGCCGGCGGCCGGGGTAATCACGGCCGACCTGGCCAGGCGCAGTCCCCGTCGGCGCAGCAGCGGGTTGACGATGTCGTTGATCCCCTCGCCCACCAGCGTGAGCCCGAGCACCAGCAGGAGGATGGCGAGGCCGGGGAACAGCGACGTCCACCAGAGGCCGTTGCCGGCGTCGCTGATGGCCTTGGAGATGTCGTAGCCCCACTCCGCCTCCGGCACCCGCACGCCGTAGCCGAGGAATCCCAAGGACGCCAGGGTGAGGATGGCGTCAGCGGCGTTGACCGTGAAGATCACCGGGACCGACTGCACCACGTTGAACAGCACGTAGCGGCCGAGAATCGTCTTGCGTCGGGCACCCATGGCCCGCGCCGCCTCCACGAAGGTCTCCTCCCGCACGGAAAGCGTGTGGTTCCGAACGACGCGGAAGTACTGCGGAATGTAGATCACCGAGATGGACAGGGCGGCGGCCGGGACACCCTGGCCCACCCACCGGCGCAGGGCGAAGGCGGCGACGATGGCCAGCAGCAGGCTCGGGAAGGCGTACATGGCGTCCATCACCAGGACCAGGACCCGGTCGAGCCACCTGCCGGTGTACCCGGCCAGCAGCCCCAGCGGCACGCCGATGACCATGGCCGACAGCGTGGACAGGACGACCACCTGGAACGCCAGGCGGGCGCCGAAGACGACGCGCGTGAAGACGTCGTAGCGGAGGTTGGTGGTGCCGAACAGGTGGTGGGTGCTCGGCGGGCGCAGCTGGGGGAACTGGGTGCCGCCGCCGGTGCGGTACTGGGCCTGGTCGTAGGGGGCCACCCACGGGGCGAACAGCGCCATCACCACGAACGCCAGCGTGATGATCAGGCCGGCGACGATCAGCCGGCGGGCGCTGGGGTGGGTCCCCCGCCACAGGCGCCGGGCCCGCTGACGCCGCACCTGACGTTTCGACAGGACGGGCGTCGGAGGGACGACGGTGGAGTCACTCATAGCGGATCCTCGGGTCGACCCACGCCGACACCAGATCGATGAGCACGCTGGCCACGACCACGAACAGGGCGTAGAAGGTGACGATGCCCTGCACGGCCGGGTAGTCGCGGTTCTGGAGGAACTGGAACAACGACAGGCCCAGACCGGGCCAGGTGAAGGTCGTCTCGGTGAGGACCGCGCCAGAGAGCAGCAGGGCCAGCTGGAGCCCGATGATGGTGACCACCGGCACGGTGGCGTTCTTGAAGGCATGACGGAACAGCACGGCCCGCTCGCTTATGCCACGGGCCCGGGCCGCCTCCACGTAGTCGGACTTCAGCGTCTGGAGCATGTTGACCCGCACCAGCCGGATGAAGATGCCTCCGATGACCAGACCAAGCGTGGTGGCCGGGAGGATCAGGTACTTGACCGACGTCCAAAAGGCGTTGCTGTCGCCGGCGAGGACGGCGTCGAGCGTGTAGAGGTGGGTAATCGATCGCGGCTCGCTGAACGCTGCCGTTCGCCCCCCCGTGGGCAGCCACCCGAGCTTCACCGAGAACAGGAGCTGGGCCATGATGCCCAGCCAGAAGATGGGCGCGGCGTACAGCACGATGCCGAGGAAGCGGCCACCGACGTCGAAGGGCGTGTCCCGGAAGCGGGCGGCCAGAGCCCCGATCAGCACGCCGACGCCGATCGCCACCACCATGGCGGCCAGCGTCAGCTCCAGGGTGGCCGGGAACCGGTCGCCGATGGTTGTGGCGATGGGCCGGTTGGTGGTGATGGCCCGCCCGAAGTCGCCGCGGACGACGCCCGTGAGGTACTCGCCGTACTGCGCCACGAGCGGGCGGTCGAGGCCGAGGTTCTTGCGGACCTCAGCCGCCCGCTCGGGTGACACCCGGCCGCCGAGGGTGGCCAGCACCGGGTCGCCCGGGGCCACCCGGAGGAGGAGGAACGTGGCCGTGAGGAGGATGAGGACCATCGGCACGGCCAGGGCCAGTCGGATGAGGACGTAGGTCCGCAGCGATCCGGCGGACCTGCCCATGTCAGTCCGGCCGCTTCGGCCGGCGGCCGATCAGGCCTTCTTTTCGAGCAGCCAGAGGCGAAGCAGCTGGATGGGATCGAGCACCACGCCCGACACGGAGTCCTTGACGGCGGCGAACTGCGAGATCTGGAAGATCGGGACGTACGGCGCCTGGTCGGCCATGTAGTCCTGGGCGTCCTTGTAGACCTGGGTTCGCGCCGCCGCGTCCTGGGTGCCCTGCGCCTTGTGGACCATGTCGAGCATCTTCTGGTCCTCCCACTTGGCCGGATCGAAGACCTTGGGATCGGAGAAGGGCTCGAGGTAGTCGTCCTCGTCGAGGTAGTCGGGGTACCACCCCATGAGGAAGATCGGCATCTCGCCGGCCCGCCGCTTCTGGCCGTACTCCGCCCATTCGACGTTGGAGATCTTGACGGTGAACCGGCCGGTGTCCTCCAGGCTCCGGGCCAGGACCTGGGCTACCGCGGCCTCGGTGTCCCCGTAGTGCGTGGGGCTGAACCAGAAGTCCAGGTCGACCTTCTGGCCGTCGGGTACCCCCGCCGCCTTCAGGTACTGGTCGACCTTGTCCTTGGCCGGGCCGTCGCCGTACATCTCGGTCCACGACTCCTTGCTGCCCGAGAAGGGCGGCGGGACCATGGTGGGCAGGGCCTTGGCTGATCCCTTCAGCACCTCGTCGACGACGGCCTGGCGGTCGACGGCCGCAGCCACGGCCCGGCGCAGGTTGACGTTCTTGAAGGGCTCGCTGGTCGTGTTGAACGTGATGTAGCGGATCCCGGGTCCCTCGCCCTCGATCAGCTTGAAGCCGTTCTTGTTCTTGAAGGCGTTGTTCTCGTCGGGCTGTAGCGAGCGGAAGGCCACGTCGACCTCGCCGTTCTCCAGGGCGAGCTTCAATGCCGAGGATTTGTCGAACAGGCGCAGGAGGATGCGCTTGGTCTTGGGCTGGTCACCCCAGTAGTCGGGGTTGGCCTCGAGCTCGATCGACTCCTTCTCCTTGTAGGAGACGATCTTGTAGCGGCCGCTGCCCACGATGGTGTCGCTCTTGTACTTGGCGAGGACGGCGGGCGAATCGGACTCCTCGTCGCCCGCCAGCAGGTTGTCCTTGTACGCCGTCGGGCTGACGATGGAAGCCACCGTGTAGGCCAGGCGGGCCAGGAATGCCTGGTTCGGGGTGCTCAGGTGGATCACCACCGTGGTGGGCGACGGCGTGTCGATGGCCGTGATCCCCGACAACAGGAAGCCGGCCGCCTCGGCATCCTTGGCGCCGAAGTCGCGCGCCCGCTCCAGGCTGAACTTGACCGCCGCCGAGTCGAGCGGCATGCCGTCGGTGAACTTCACCCCGTCGCGCAGCTCGAAGGTGTAGGTGAGGCCGTCGGCCGACACCACGGGCAGCTCCTTGGCCAGGAGCGGCGATACGGAGGTCTTGTTGGGCTCATAGGTGACGAGCGTCTCGGCCGTGTTGCCCACGACTTCGAACCCGAAGAAGTCGTAGGCCTGGGCAGGGTCGAAGCTGTTCTGGAGGGACTCGGTGGTGCCGATCACCATGTTCTCGGCAACCGTCCCACCGCTCGTACCGCTGGAGCCCGACGACCCGTCGTCGTCGTCGCCACCGCAGGCGGCGGCGACGAGGGCGAGGCAGAAGACCACCGCCATCACCTGGAACGAGAACCGACGTCGAACCATGGATTCCTCCTCCTCGCTGAGGGGCGATGCCACGTCAACTGTACCGTTCACCGATTGGGCATGGTGCGCTCCCGCCACGGAGCGCATCATGGTCCGCGATACGTCGAACGACATCGTCGACGATCAGCGACATCTCGACGTCGCCGCAGGCACGGGTAAGCCGGGTCTCATCATCGCCAGACTGTCGCCCTAGGGACGAGTCGTGCTGACCGATCTCTCCGCCGCGATGCTGGACATCGCCGCCCGACGAGCGAGAGCGCTGGGGATCGCCAACATCGGGACGACGGTGTGCAGCGCCGATTACCTGCCGTTCCACGACGCCACATTCGGCAGCGTGTCGGTGCGCTTCGGGTACATGTTCTTCCCCGACGTGGCCAAGGCGACAGCCGAGTTCGTGCGCGTGCTCGAGCCGGGCGGTCGTCTCTGCTCGTCGGTGTGGGTGAAGCCCGAGGAGAACCCGCGGACGACGATCGCCATGCACGCGATCGTCACGGAGGCGGTGATCGCGCTACAAGACCCGGACGGGCCGAACATGTACCGGTGCGCCGCTCCGGGCCACGTCAGTCTCCTGTACGAGGGAGCAGGGCTGCGCGACGGGGCGGAGTGGGACGTCGACGTCGAGCTCGTGACGCGATCGCCCGAGCAGTACTGGGAGATGATCAGCGAGCACGTCTCGCTGGCCGTTGGGGCGCTCCAGCAGGTCGACGAACCGGCGCGGGAGCGGATTCGGGCACGCGCCGTGGCCGAGGTGAGCGCGTTCGTGAACGACGGCAGAGTCCGGGTTCCTGGCGTTTGCACGGTGCATCGTGGGAACGAAGTAGCCCAGGAGCGGCGCAGGCCCTGAGCCCGGTGCTACCCACCGACAGCTGTTCGCAGCGCGGCGATGCTTGCCTCGAACTGATCCACGAACACCACGTGTCCGGCGTCCTCGATGACCTGGAGTCCCCATCCATGGCGGGTCGCTGCTCGTTCGGCGTGCACGACCAGCATCACGCGATCGTGACGCCCGCAGAGCGCGGTCGTCGGGGTGTCGATGCGATCCAGGTCTGCATCGTCGATGCGTCGAAGCCCGAACTCCCGGAGCAATCGACGGTTCGCCTGCTTGACGCCCGGGTCACGGGCCCGGTCCAGCAGATACTCCTGCAGGAGACCGAACCGCTCGCCGTACACCGCCGGGCCTCGCTCCGGGTGTTCCATGACGATCGACCCGATGCGCCGCGCCGAACGCTCGGTCGGCCGAGCGCTGTGCCGGACAAGGGCGAGCAGCACGGGTAACGGAGGTCGCGGCCCGAGACTCCCGGAACTGACGAGCACGAGCCGAGCCAGTCGGCCGGAGTGGTCGACCCCGAAGCGGGCCGCGATCGACCCCCCAACGACATCCCGACGAGCGCCGGCGGCGTGTCGCAGGTCTTGTCGATGAGCTGCGAGAGCCACGCCATGACGGTGGCGGCAGGCTCGTGGAGCTCGGACGCGCCCAGCCCGGGCAGATCCGGCGCGATGACCCGGTGGGTGGCCGCGAGCCGCTCCATCACCGGCAGCCACACCGGCGCCACGTTTCCCTGCCCG